>NZ_JADEWC010000011.1 GCF_015207825.1 Cyanobacterium stanieri LEGE 03274 | reverse complement strand
TATTTGGAGGGGCGGGAAACTCATTGGGCGGTAAAGGAATATCCCCTGTGGGAGGCTGTAAAGGCTCTCGTTGTAATAGGTTTTCGGGAACATCGGGTAAGGTGATGGGGGGCAAAGAGTCTCTATCGATGGGAGTCGGGGGCAACACCTCTGGTAATTGTGGAAAATCGTTTTCCGTGGCGGTTTCGATTTCTTCTTCTGTTTCCTCGCTGATAACAGTACGATTGTACCACCAAAATCCACCCACAAGGATAAGGGCGATCGCACTTATACCCACAATACTTTTAAAGGGGGCAAAGGGGGAATAAACTTTATTTTCATTGTCTCGGAAATCAAGATAAAACCCTTCGAGGGCGTTGGTAAAATCCAAAAATTGGGTATGGGTTAATTGGATGGATTGGTTATCTTCAGTTTTAATTAGATGATATAGTTGACCATTACCAATAATCAGGAAATCGTTGTTTTCATCATTATCAAGCTCTCCTTGCTCAAAATTGAGGTTTTTTAAGTATTTATCCAGATATTGGTTGATTTTTGCTCTAATTTTCTCCAAATAAGGGCGATCGCCCCTAACCATAACCAAATCTTCACTAGGCATTCTCGGATCATCAAAACTCAACTCAAAAGTATAATCAGGAGCCAAACTTTGCCCCTTGAGAGGTAAAAAAGAAGGAGGATTATAGATATTGAGAGTACAAGTAGGGGGCGTATAACTTTTGTATAAAGATTCTTTACTCATGTTGAAATAATTGATAATTGATAATTGAGAATGGATAATAAAAATCAATGGTTAATTGCAATTATCACCATTGTCCATAGTTCAAAAAATAATATAAGCAGAGATCCCGTTAAAATAATGGGATAATAGTATTTTAGAGAATTAATATATATTTTATTTTTATGGCAGATCAATCCATAGCAGAAGTAATAAAATTACCCCGTACCAGCGAATCAGAACACCTAAAAAAAATACGCCATACCACCTCCCACATAATGGCCATGGCAGTACAAAAATTATATCCTAACGCTCAAGTAACCATCGGGCCTTGGACAGAGACGGGATTTTATTATGACTTCGATTTGCCCGAACCTTTGACAGAAAAGGATCTTAAAACCATCAAAAAAGAAATGGTTAAGATTATCAAGAAAAAATTACCCGTTGTCAGGGAAGTCGTCACCAGAGAAGAAGCCCAAAACCGCATCAAAGAAATTAATGAGCCTTATAAACTAGAAATTCTTGATAGCATCAAAGAAGAACCCATCACCATCTACCATTTAGCCGATCAATGGTGGGATTTGTGCGCCGGGCCACACCTCGAAACCACTGGAGATATAAACCCGAAGGCGATCGCCCTTGAATCTATTGCAGGAGCCTATTGGCGAGGAGATGCCAACAACCAACAACTACAAAGACTATACGGCACCGCTTGGGAAACCCCCGAACAACTAGCCGAATATAAACGCCGTAAAGAAGAAGCCCTCAAAAGAGATCACCGCAAACTAGGCAAAGAACTAGGCTTATTCATTTTCTCAGATCCCGTAGGGCCCGGTTTACCCCTTTGGACACCCAAAGGCACGTTAATTCGTTCCACCCTCGAAGACTTCCTCAAACAAGAGCAAGTAAAAAGAGGTTATTTACCCGTAGTAACCCCCCATATCGGTAGGGTAGATTTATTCAAAATTTCAGGACATTGGCAAAACTACAAAGAAGATATGTTCCCCATGATGGCCGATAACGCCGAAGAAATGGAGAAAGAAATCGGTTTTGTCATGAAACCCATGAACTGCCCCTTTCACATCCAAATTTATAAAAGTGAACTGCGCTCCTACCGTCAGTTGCCCATGCGCCTAGCGGAATTTGGCACCGTTTACCGTTACGAACAATCAGGGGAATTAGGAGGACTAACTAGGGTAAGGGGCTTTACCGTGGATGACTCCCACCTATTCGTTACCCCAGATCAACTAGAATCGGAGTTTTTCAGCGTGGTAGATCTCATTTTATCAGTCTTCAAAAGCCTTCAGTTGAAAAACTTTAAAGCCCGTCTGAGTTTCCGAGATCCTGAATCTGATAAATATATAGGTAGTCAAGAGGTATGGGATAAAGCCCAGAGCGCTATCCGTAACGCCGTGCAAAAGTTGGACATGGAATACTTTGAAGCACCGGGGGAAGCCGCTTTTTATGGGCCTAAACTTGATTTTATTTTCCAAGATGCCCTCGAACGAGAATGGCAATTGGGAACAGTACAAGTGGACTACAACCTACCCGAAAGATTTAACCTCGAATACATTGCCCCCGATGGTTCTCGTCAGCGCCCCGTCATGATTCACCGAGCGCCCTTTGGCTCTCTCGAGCGTCTTATCGGCATTTTAATCGAAGAGTATGCAGGAGATTTCCCCTTGTGGTTAGCCCCCACCCAAGCCCGTTTAATGGCGGTTAACGATGACTTTTTACCCTTTGCCCAAGAAGTCTGTCAAAAAATGCTCTTAGCAGGAATTAGGGCGGAGGTTGATAGTAGTGGGGAAAGATTGGGTAAGATGATTCGTAATGCAGAGAAGGAAAAAATCCCTGTTATGGCCGTAATCGGCGGTAATGAGGTAGAAAGTAATACTCTGAGTATTCGTACCCGTGCTAACGGCGATTTAGGGGCTTTGGCTGTGGATGAGGTCATTTCTAAAATGGCTAAAGCTCTCAAAAATCGTGATGCAGGAATAGAATAAATAATTGATAATAGGGAACGGGGAACAGGGAATGGGGAACAGTTTTCAATGGTTTATGGTTATAAATTGATGGTATAAACGATCAAAAATCATTGCCCATTCTCTATTGCTCACCCAAAGCATTTATCCACCATAACGAAATTTTTTATGATCAAATCCATTGCACATTTAGGCCCAAAGGGTACTTATTCGGAAGTTGCTACCTTGATTTATGCCCAAAATTTAGAGGCGGAAACGGGTATGGAAACGGAGTTAGTACCCTATCCCAATATTGCCCAAACTCTCTTGGCGGTTGCCGATGGGAGGGCTGATGTGGCGGTGGTGCCTGTGGAAAATTCAATCCAAGGCATTGTATCGATGACGTTGGATAGTTTGTGGGAGTTGGATGGGTTACAAATTCAGCAGGGGTTAACTTTGCCTGTGGTACATAATTTTTTGTCTCGGGGTAATTCCCTTGAGGGTATCAAAACGGTTTATTCCCATCCCCAAGCCCTTGCTCAATGTCAAAAGTGGCTTGATAAACATACCCCCGAAGCCCGATTGGTGGCGGCTAACTCTACCACTGAAGCCCTACAGGTGGTTAACCATGATCCTACCGCAGGGGCGATCGCATCTTTACGGGCGGCCCAACTCTATGATTTACCTATAAAAGAAGCGAATATTAATGACTATCCTGATAATTGTACTCGTTTTTGGGTGGTAAGTAAGGATAAACGGGAAGATGGCGACTATGTGTCTCTTGGTTTTTCTTTTGAAAAAAATAAACCTGGAGTATTAGTAAAACCTTTACAAATTTTTGCTGAAAATCATATTAATTTAACTAGAATAGAATCTAGACCTACTAAGCGGTCTTTAGGAGAATATCTGTTTTTTATTGATTTGCAGAAAAAAGACTCTAAAAAAGAACTCAATATAGCTTTGTCTGATTTATCATCTCTTACTAAAACTTTAAAAATATTTGGTAATTATAATGTTTTAAATATTGATTACTCTCAGTGTGAAAAGTTATCTATTTAATCTCGGTTTGGAATAATAGTGGTTTTGCTGATGACTGGTTGCAGGTTATAGTTTGTTAATTGTCTATTTTCGATTTCCTAAGATTAATTATGAAAATTACAGGTAAAACAAAAATTCTTGGTATTATCGGTAATCCTATCGAACATTCCCTATCGCCTATTATACAGAATCGGGCGATCGCCCTTTTAAACCTAGATTATACCTATGTGCCTTTCCCCGTCATGGAAGATGATATAAAAACCGCCCTTGATGGCTTTCGGGCAGTGGATATAAAAGGATTTAACGTGACAATTCCCCACAAACAAGCCGTGATGCCCTTTTTAAGTCATATTACCAATACCGCCAAACTCATCGGTGCAGTGAATACCGTATGGCAAACCCCTGATGGATGGCATGGCACAAACACCGATATTGATGGCTTTATAGCCCCTCTCAAGGCGTTAAATCGCAGTTGGGCAGATGTCACCCCCATCATTTTGGGTAATGGCGGCGCTTCTAGGGCGGTAATTGTCGGTTGCGCCCAGTTAGGTTGTAAGGAAATCAAAGTAGTGGGGCGTAATATAGATAAATTGAAAGAGTTTCAAAATAGTTGGGATTATCAACTATTACAAGCAAAAGTAACCATTCACCCATGGGATGAATTGACGGAAATTTTGCCCCAAAGTGATTTAATCGTTAACACTACCCCCCTAGGAATGTCTCCCCATACCGATAAATCTCCTTTAAATAATCAGCAAATTTCTTTGTTAAAACCTGGGGCGATCGTCTATGATTTAATTTATACCCCACGACCTACCCTTTTGTTACAACAAGCCCAAAAACAAGGGGCAACCATTATCGATGGCACAGAAATGTTAGTACAACAGGGCGCTGTCGGTTTTGAAATTTGGACGGGAAAAAAAGCCCCCGTGGATGTGATGCGTGATGCGTTGCTCGATTTTTTGCCACAAAATTAACTCTATATCTGTACAATAAACAGGAGTTATCGAGAAATAAATAAACAAAATACTATAATGCGTATATTCGTTACTGGGGCAAGTGGTTGTATTGGTCATTATATGGCTGAATCTTTGATTAAAGAAACCAATCACGAACTTTATTTTTTAGTCAGAAATCCCGACAAACTAAAATTTGACTATAATTATCGCCCCGGCATCAATATTTTAAAAGGAAACCTTGAAAATATCCTTGATTATCAAGATATTCTTAGCACTATTAATGTTGCCATTCTTACCGCTACTTGTTGGGGAGGCGAGAAAGAATCCTATGCGGTAAATGTGGAAGCTAATATTAATCTGATAAATGCCCTTAGTGCCGAACATTGTCAACGAATCATTTACTTTTCCACTGCTAGTATTTTAGATCGTAATAATCAATTGTTGAACGAAGCGGGGGAAATTGGTACGGATTATATCCGCACAAAATATCAGTGTTATGTTAAGTTAGCAGATTTGGCACTGGGCGATCGCATCATAACCGTATATCCTACCTTGGTGTTTGGGGGCGCTGATGATAAACCCTATTCCCATTTATCAGGGGGCTTAAAAGATATTACTCAGAAATGGATGGGGTTAATTCGTTGGTTTAATGCGGATGGCAGTTTCCACTTTATTCATGGGCAAGACATCGCCACGGTTATTAGTTATTTAGTAGAAAATGGAGATAAATTAGACCCTATTTATAATAATAAATTAGTTTTAGGTAACGAACCTTTAACCGCCAGTCAAGCCATAAAAACCATTTGTAAAAAGATTAATAAAAAAGTCTATTTTCAAATACCATTACCCATTTGGTTAGCCAATATCTTTATCAAAGTATTTCGGATTCAGATGGCGGATTGGGATTATTTCTGTCTCAATTACCGCCACTTTACCTATGCTCAACCCGTTAACCCTAATACTTTTTCTCTCCCTAGCTATGCCCCCAATTTAGATAAACTTTTAGACATAACCATCGATGATTGATTAATAATTGATAATAATTTTTTTATTATTTCAATATTAGATACACAGTGGAAAAATTAACAAGATATTATCTTTTAATGGCAGACTACCCAAACTTAATAATTACACCGTGATTAAACAAAATTTCATTATCAATTATCCACTATCAATTATCAATTGTTTAACACTTGTAAATGTTGCCACACAGAAGCGAGGGTATTAGCCGTAATCATACCACTAGCAGCCACCGCAGGAACACCAATACCGGGGAAAGTGGAATCACCGCAACAGTATAAACCATTAATAGGAGTAGTAGAGCCTGGAAATAAACCCTCATCGGCATTCCAGGCAGCCCCATAAGTGCCTCGATAACGCCTTAAAAATCTTTCATGGGTTAAAGGAGTGCCTACCAAAGTTACTTCACATCTTTCCCTAATATCGGGGATAAATCTTTCTAACGCTTCCCACATAAGGTGCGATCGCACCTTTTTCAACTCATGATACTCATCACTATTACGACTCAACCCAGCCCACAAGGAATAAGGCTCAGTAGCGGGAGTATAAACATGAATAGAATGCTTACCCTCAGGCGCTAAACTAGCATCTAGTAAAGAAGGAATCGACACCGCCACCACATTTTGCTCCGCCGTAACCCCCCTATGCCAATCATTGACAATCATATGATGACAAGGCAAATCTGCAGGTAAACCAGCCCCATCAATCCCCAAATGTAAGTGCATAAAACTATCATTCATCGGCGTTTTTTCCACCCCCTGCACAAAATCCTTCGGCAATACCCCCTCGCCGATTAAAGGAATAGTATCCCAAATCGAAGCATTAGAAATCACCGCCTTCCTTGCCCTAATAGTTTTGCTATTACGCAACACAACCCCCACAGCCCGATTATTCTCCACCATAATTTCCTGCACATGACTAGATAACCATAACTGCCCCCCATGCTTTTCCATACCCCTAACCAACGCCTTAACCAGCGCTTCGCTACCCCCCACAGGATAATCCAACACCACATCAGGGCGATACCACTCCGCAAACATAAAAGCCATCTCCGCCGCCGAAGTGCCATGGGCAGGTAAACCAGACAACATAAAACAAAGTAAATCTAACCAATTACGGATAAACTCATCCGTTACCACCTCATCCATAATTTTGCCAAAACTCCCCGTTAATTTCCCTGCCGAAAAGACGTAGGGAAGCATAGATACTGCATAGGGTGCTAGGGTAAAAATGGCTCCCAAATCATAACGAAAAGCCCCAGGAGGAATCGCCGTAGATGCTTTTCCCAAAGGCTTCATCACCTCCTGCAACCTACGCCACTGCTTACCTGCATCCTCCCCCCTTAAATTAAGCAACAATTTATAAAAATCATCAGCGCCCACCGCCACATCAAAATAACCCTCAGGCAACCAACAACCCCAATTATTATAATTTTTCCACTCCACATCTTCCCCAATGATGTCTAAAACCTGACGTAATGGATTAGTAGAAGGAGAATAAGATAAACCCGAATATAAAGAAGGGCCCGAATCGAACTTAAAACCTTTATACTCAAAACCATGGGCAGCACCCCCAGGCAAGTTATGGCTTTCACAGACAATAACGTTATACCCATACTTTGCTAACATTGCCCCACAACATAAACCCCCTAAACCACTACCAATAATTACAATATCTGTTTGCTCTTGATTTGCCATGATTAATCAAAATGTAAAGATTATTTAATAATTTCAGCATAAAGGATTATTGATTATCCTTAAAGATTTACTATATAAAGAAGGTCAAAATTAGCTGACAAAAAACTAAACTCTTAGACTATGTTTGTTAAGGACAAACCATTGATCAAAATAAAAGTTTTTATGGAATAAAGTCTTTTAGGTAAAAATCAAATTAATTTTCCGTACAAGCATAATCAAGATAAATCAATAAAACATATTATTTTTTAATACTTTTTGTGCTTTATTAAGTTATCAAAAGAGTGTTTTTTGACCTGTTTTTAATATTTATTTACTTCAAATTTTATAAAAATGTCCAACAGTTATAAAGTTCATCTAGTTAACGAACAATTAGGAATTGATACCGTTATCGACGTAATGCCAGACGAGTATATTTTAGATGCAGCAGAGAGACAGGGTTTTAATTTGCCCTATTCTTGTCGTGCGGGGGTATGTGTAAGTTGTACAGGAAAACTAACAGAAGGTACAGTAGATCACGATTATGATTTTTTAAAACAAAAAGAAATCGATGCGGGTTTTTTCCTCACTTGCAAAGCCTACGCGACTTCTAATTGTACTGTTATAACTCATCAAGAAGATGCTTTATTAGATTTATAAGTACCTTTAATAGTTTAATCAAGAACGTAGCATATTACCTAAAATGTCAGCAGAAAGCCCTCACCATAAACTAAAAAATCAATCGTTTTGGTGACGGGATGAATGCTGACCAACAAAAAAACATTCGTAGGATTCTACACAAAATCGAATCTTTGCGTTAAGATTGATTTTATGGGTACTCAATCACCATAAAATAATGTTAGTTATCGAAGCTAAATTGTACGGCAACCAATTCCAATACAAAAAAATAGATCAGATGATTCGCACTGCTACTTTTGTGCGTAATTCTTGTCTTCGTTATTGGATGGATAATAAAGGGGTTGGGCAGTATGATTTATCTAGGCTCTGTAAAGAATTAGCTAAAGAATTTGAATGGGCAAAGAAACTCAATTCTATGGCTCGTCAAGCCAGTGCAGAAAGAGCTTGGGCTTCTATTAAGAGATTTTATGATAACTGTCAAAATCCTTCTCTCAAGAAAAAAGGCTTTCCGAAATACAAAAAAGGACGCTCTGTGGAATATAAAACCTCTGGGTGGGAACTTTCAAAAGATAGAAAAGCTATTAACTTCCGTGATGGTTTTAAAGCAGGGTGGTTTAAAATGCGAGGTGGTTTTGACCTGAATTTCTATCAACTCAATCAAATTAAACGAGTTAGAGTTATTCGCCGTGCTGATGGTTATTATGTACAATTTTGTATTGACCAAGAAAGACAAGAGGATATTAAACCTAGTGGGAATGCTATCGGTTTAGATGTAGGTTTATCTCATTTTTATACCGACTCAAATGGTCAAAAAGTAGAGAATCCAAGACACCTAAGAAAATCTGAAAAGCAATTAAAAAGATTGCAAAGACAAGTTAGCAAAAAGAAAAAAGGTAGTAACTCTCGTAAAAAAGCGATTAAGAAGTTAGGTAGAAAACACTTAAAAGTATCAAGGCAACGTAAAGACTGGCTTGTAAAATTAGCTCGGTGCGTGGTGTCATCTAACGATGTCGTAGCTTATGAGAAATTAACTGTTAAAAATATGGTTAAAAACCACCGTTTAGCTAAAAGTATTAATGATGCTTCTTGGAGAACTTTCTTTGATTGGTTAGAATATTATGGTAAGGTGATGGGCAAAATTGTTTTTGCTGTAAATCCACAGTATACCAGTCAAGAATGTCCTAACTGTAAAGTGATAGTCAAGAAAACTTTATCTCAAAGAACTCATATTTGTAAATGTGGTTGTGTAATGGATAGGGATGAAGCAGGGGCAATCAATATTTTAGCTAAAGCATTAAGAGAATTAAGTAGGGGTGGGCAATCCCAAACTTCCAGTCTGGAACTGGTAAACGCTAATGGACACATCAACCTCTGTCAACTGAGTGAAAACTTGATTGATAAGTTGGGTGGTTGAAGTTAGAATCCCTTACCATAATCTTTGATTTGGTGACCGGAGAATATCAATACGTCCGCACAAAAAGAAAGAATTAATTAATAATTTTGAAGTTTCAGATATTCAAGTTTCAATCCCTTGGTAGGTATTATTTTGGTTTAAACACAACAGGAACTACTTGGAGCGGTCATTTTTATATCTTTCAATCCCTTGGTAGGTATTATTTTGGTTTAAACGGATAAAGTAATTGAAGTTGCTAGGACTTGGATAGGAACTTTCAATCCCTTGGTAGGTATTATTTTGGTTTAAACATAAAAGGAATTGTAATCCCTTGTTGCTTTCCAACTTTCAATCCCTTGGTAGGTATTATTTTGGTTTAAACATTCCCGAAATTACGGATGGTGCAGATTGAGATAAAACTTTCAATCCCTTGGTAGGTATTATTTTGGTTTAAACACATGTTCCAAAACTCCCCAATGACCATACTTCTTTCAATCCCTTGGTAGGTATTATTTTGGTTTAAACGCGCACAAAATACCGCTAATGAAGCCTTATCACGGGCTGTTTCAATCCCTTGGTAGGTATTATTTTGGTTTAAACTTTGTTTCCTCGTCAGCATCAGAAAAAGAACCCGCTGTTTCAATCCCTTGGTAGGTATTATTTTGGTTTAAACTCCATTGAGGAAACTCCGAAGACACCCACCCCATAAGTTTCAATCCCTTGGTAGGTATTATTTTGGTTTAAACTTATCATTCAGGCTTAACCATTGGTTAGAATGTTTCAATCCCTTGGTAGGTATTATTTTGGTTTAAACATTAAATGCCATTGGATCTCGTGAATCGGTATTGGGGTTTCAATCCCTTGGTAGGTATTATTTTGGTTTAAACTGTACCTAGAAAAAATCGAGTGTCTCGCGATTTTGAGTTTCAATCCCTTGGTAGGTATTATTTTGGTTTAAACTTGGATCTCGTGGCGGTGCCGGGCAACATTCCCTGTTATTGTTTCAATCCCTTGGTAGGTATTATTTTGGTTTAAACGTGAAAATTTGAAAGGTGTTAGGGCTTCCCACGATGTTTCAATCCCTTGGTAGGTATTATTTTGGTTTAAACTTTTAAACAAGGCGACACAGGTAGAGGCTTCAGCCTTGTTTCAATCCCTTGGTAGGTATTATTTTGGTTTAAACCATTAGTAGCAAAAATAGATTTTAATATCTGATCTGTTTCAATCCCTTGGTAGGTATTATTTTGGTTTAAACAAACAACCAATAGCATCATCAGACCAAGTATTAGTTTCAATCCCTTGGTAGGTATTATTTTGGTTTAAACATTATCCGTTGCTCGTTTACCTCTCACAAGATAAGGTTTCAATCCCTTGGTAGGTATTATTTTGGTTTAAACAATTTTTTTACGGCGGTGGTACGCCATTAAACAAAGAAAATGTTTCAATCCCTTGGTAGGTATTATTTTGGTTTAAACCTAAATAATCTACAGCTTCGATTAAGATGTTCCCCGCAGAGTTTCAATCCCTTGGTAGGTATTATTTTGGTTTAAACATACCATAGGATTATAGCACATGAATAGAAACAGAAGTTTCAATCCCTTGGTAGGTATTATTTTGGTTTAAACTTCTTGCTCACTGGTAGCATTGTTAAAAATCTGTGTTTCAATCCCTTGGTAGGTATTATTTTGGTTTAAACGGCCATACTTGAAGCCTTTGATATATATAATTTTCAAGGTTCATTGTCGTAAGACTAAGATAATAATAACACATAGAGATACAGAATAGTTTGTAAAATAACTTACACACTAGCTATGGTAAGGGGTGTAAGGGTGGTAGTTTTAAAAGACAAGAATAAACCTTTCAATGAGAGACTTTTGGAGAATTGATAGAGTATTAGTACATTTACACCCTAACTTTTACGCAAAAAAGATGGTGTTATCAGGGGGTTTCTCACCTCCAATGCGTTCTATTTTACCTTGACAACATTGCCCTAAGAAATAAAAGCGAATACTATCGCTATCATCCTTAAGAAATTTACTGAGTCGGTGACGTAGCTTGGCATATTGAGTGTCGGTTAAATCACATTCAAAAATACTATATTGCACCCATTGTCCGTAGGATTTTAAGATGTTATGTATTTTTGTTCTTCGTTTATTATCGGTAATATCGTAGCTGATTACAACAAACATTTTATCTTAATAATTGATGACTATTGGTTTTATTTTTTTATAATTAATGGTGGATATTGTTCTGTTTCTTCCATTAAGTATTTAGCGAGAAAACGAGTTTGAATTTCAAATGCTTCTTGATAGGTACATTGTCTTTTTAATACAGGATGCTTAAATTTTGATTGCTTTTTTTCTTCATACGAACGCAAAAATATTTTTAATCCTTCTTTGGTTAAGGATAAAGCGTTACTGAGAGGTTCGGTGATAAAATCTTTAGGGTTTAATTTTTGGTTATTGATGAGATTTAATACTACAGCATCGGTAACTAATGGTCTGAATTCTTCCATTAAATCTAATGCTAAACTCGGTCTGCCATAATGGGAAACATGAAGATAACCTAAATAGGGATCAAATCCTACAATATTGATAGCGCTTTGTAGATCATGCCTTAGTAGAGCATAACCTAGGCTCAATAAGGAGTTGACAGGATCGGTAGGTGGGCGACGATTTCTTGTACTGAAGCTGAATTGTTTATTTTTAATTAATTGATCAAAACAACCAAAATAAATGGCACTTCCTGCACCTTCTAAACCTCTGAGGGAATTGATGTTGTTTTTATAATCTAAAGAGTCAATTATTTGTTGTATTTTATCACTACTGTTTTGTAATCTATTATTAGGTATTTGTCTATGTCTAAGTTTAATAAAATTGCGATAATTTTTAAGTTTACCTCGGATAAATGCTTTGACTATATGAATTGATTTTTCTGTGTTTTCTTCTACTGACCATTGGGCTTTTCTTACAAATATATTTTTGCTTAATTCTGGTTCGAGTCTTCCTAAATATTTTCCTGTGGTTGTTAAAAAGCTCATGGGAATTTTTCTTTTTAACAATTCAGCTACTAGGGCTGGTGAAAAATTTGCTCTACCTAAAATTACTAATCCATCTACTTTTATTAATGGAACTTCTAATAGTTTTTGTTTATCTGCTTTTATATGAATTCTTTCGTCAATTTTACCGATAAAAGCGTCATCTTGAGTTACATAAATTGTTCCCATTTTTGTTACTTTATTATGAATGTTGGTAGTTGCTTTTTTGTGGGGTTATTAAATCTTAATCATTAATACGGGTTGAAAATTTTACTGGTATTTATTGTTGAAAAGAGGGCTAAAGCCCTTACTACAAAACTATTCTTTTTCCTGATAGCATTTGATTTTATCTTTTGAAAAAAGGGCTAAAGCCCTTACTACAAACTTATTCTTTTTCCTGATAGCATTTGATTTTATCTTTTGAAAAGAGGGCTAAAGCCCTTACTACAAACCTATTCTTCTTCCTGATAGCATTTGATTTTACCTTTTGAAAAAAGGGCTAAAGCCCTTACTACAAACTTATTCTTCTTCCCGATAGCGTTTGATTTTATCTTTTGCTATGGGCATACAAGCGGAGTAAAGACTACATCCTTTACATTTTTTGCTATATTCTGCTTTGGGTATGGTTTCTTTTTCTATAATTTCTTGAATAGCTTTGATAGATGCGATCGCACTTTGCCTTAAGGATGAGTTAATTTTTACTTCTTGCCTTTGATGGGTTTGAGCGTAATAAATATAACCAGTGTGAACATGAGTACCAGTCATTTCTTCTATACATAAGGCTTGGGCAACAACTTGCAATTCATCATTTGCCCATTCGCCTTTTTTACCTCGTTTATATTCCACAGGGTAAAAAGTGCCATTTTCTACTTCAATTAAATCTGCTTTACCAATTAATTTATATTGTTCAGATTTGAGATAAATTGCTCTAATTTGCCATGTTTCTCCTAAGTTTAAATCTCCTACGGTATGGACTCTTTCATGTAAAGTTGTACCATCGATGGTATATTGGTTATCAGTGAATTCTGAGGCACAAAACATCCTCCAAAAACGATGGGGACAATAGGAATAATGGTTTAAGGATGCAATGGGAATAAGTTGATTTTCCATAATATATAAAGAAGAAATTATTTATGATAATTAAGGTAATCTTTTTAGTACCCCAAAACCCATGGTTGTTTTTCTGCCTAGTCCACTGAAAAAGCTATAATCTGCTAGGGTATTGATTTGTTTAATAATTGTGGTTTCCACCTCTCCTAAAATCTTATAATTGATTGTACCTATACAGCCAATAAATTTAGTTTTTGGTTCAATAATTATTTCGGTATTTATATCAAAATAAGCAGGAAATAAGCAGTCAAAATTAACGGTAGAGAAACTGATATTACTGTATTTTTCCCATTTCCTCCATAGGCTATTAAATACTAATTTTGCGGTGGGCAATGATACATCATATTTTCCTTGTCTAAAGGCTGTAGGTGTATATATTTTAAAGGTTATATTTCTTTCTGTTTCAGATGCTTTGTTATATAATTCTTGATAACTAATGGCATTAGCCCATGAATGACTATTAAGACTAGCTAAAACACTGGTGATTATCAATTCTCCGCTACCTAAGTGATAGGGTTTTTGTGGTCTTAAATTAAGCCATAATTTAGTTAGTTTGCTAAATAAGGTATCATCTAATAGAGTAATTCTCCACCAACAATTTGAGTCTTTTTTTATATTTTTTTGGTGTTGCCAAATAAGTTGATTCTGATGATTGTTAACAACTTGTAATGGACTAATGGTAAAATCTTTGTTAGAGTGCGATCGGTGTAAATATTCTGCTAATTCATTATCGATAGAGTTAACTAGATTGAGAAAAAGAGCGTGTAAATGTTTTCCGGAAGTATAGTTAACAGGTATGTTATTTATAGGGGTAAAGTTGATGACTAGACTATGGGGCATAATTAGTGAATGATTGATTTTTAAAACGTAGAAAATAACGTAATAATTATTCTCTTTAACCATTTAGTTTAAATTGATATTTAAGTGATATAAAAATTTTCATTATCTGGTAAACTCAATCGAAAACCAACCATTGCAATGGTTAAAATACCTGATAAAGTGGGGAAAAAAGTATATTCTTTACTCATGTCTTTGCATCTAACATTAATAGGATAAGAGATTAAACCTTGTTTTCTTAGTTGAATAATTATTCCCTGATTAATAGCAGTAGAAATAATAACTCCAGGTATTAATTTTTTTTCTAACTTCTCAATAAGAGGAGTAGGGGCGATCGCACTTCCTAATGTACGAGCAATACGACAGTTTTTCCACGCAGTTAATTTATTAAGTTCATTATTTTTAAATTCTTGATTTGTACCAAAATATCTTAAAGAAAAGTTTAATTGATAAATGTCCTTAGCACGAGCGGTTATTTCAATATAATCTCCATTATTAATAAATTCATAATATCTTAATAAATGAATCGGATCTAAAATAGTTTCATCAACTTCATCTACTAAAAAATTATGAGGATCTTTAATTAATAAACTTTCAAATAAACTCTCTCTAAATTGAAATAAAGGGGCATAAGTTGCTGTAAAAATTTCAGCATATTCTTTCAAATCTTCCGCTACGTCTCGATGTTCTTTAAATACACTTTCAAACTCTTCAATTTTATTAATTCCCTTCTTTATATTCTCATAATCTTCAGGATATTTAGCTTTAAAATAATTTTTAACGAAAATCTGTCCACCTTTAATATATCTCCACTTGTTTTGAATATCTTTAATAGAACTTTTACTGATATTTTCAGCACCCTTGAGTATTTTCATTCGATAACGATAATATTTCCAATCTTTATTACCACCTAAAATATTTTGCATAGTTTGAAAAAGTGTAATAACTAAATTACTTTCTGGTAAACTTTCTAGTTTTTCTTCTAATTCTAATAAAGGTTTAGCTATTTCTAAAAATGCTTCTGATTTCCAATAAATATCTAAAAAAGGACGTTGAAGACAAACCAATTTTTCTAGTTTTTCTGTTAATGCTTTTCTACCTCCTTGAATGTCCAAATCAGTAATATTTTCTTCCCATGCTTTTGATGGTAAATAAGCGATCGCACCTGAGGGAATATCTGTGATTTTCTTCCCTAAAACTCTTCCTACTCTCCCTAATCTTTGCCAAAAACTAAAATAATCTCTGGTGGAAAAAATTAACCAATCTAAATTTTGTCTATCAGGTTGAGGATTTTTTTCAAAATTAAAACCGACATCAACAGTGCTAGTTGCTAAAATAACTTGTTTTTCTGCGGAAATAGCCCTTTCTGCTTGAGAAGTTGAACCTGTAATTCTGCCAAAATAAGTATCTAAATTAGCTGATTTTAATAAGTCTGATAAACGATTAATATAGTCTTTAGAATCTAAAATAACCGCTCCATTTTGTTCAGGATAATTACTAATTTTTTTGATAACTTCTTCTTTGATTTCAGTTAACAAAATATCTTTATCTAATAGTGGTCTAATTTCTAAATTAACTGCTGTTTGAGAAGGAATTAAATTCTTATTTTCACTTTCACCATCAACATAGGCAATTTTTACTCCTTCTTGCCCTAATAATTTTAAGGCTTCATTACAAGCTGGTTCTGGTGTTGCAGTTAAAAGAATAATTTTGCGATTATTTTTAAAAAAACCAAATACATGAGATAAAGCTAAATAGAAAAATAAACTAACTAATTGTTTAGCACTATAAAGATGAAATTCATCAAAAATAACAGTAGAAAATTTACTATAAAATTGACTAGCAATATTATCTTTATCTAAGTGATTATAAGCAAAGAAAGTGGCATAATAAAAAATATCAGGGTTAGTAACTAATAATAAAGGTTTATTTTCACCAATTTCTGGAAAAATTGTGCTAGGATTACGCAAAACATTATATAGTTTTTCTCCTGATCTTCTACCAACTCTATTATCACTCCATTGTTTAATTTCTTTGGCAGAAGCCGATTTAACAATATGAGGTAAATTAGCTTCTTTGACAAATTTAATTGCCGCCTCTGTTTGTTGTGTAATCAAAGCATTAGTAGGGGCAACATAAATCGCAGTTTTAGTGGGGTTATGTAACAAAGTGCTTAATCCCGCCTTGGTTTTTCCTGTACCTGTAGGGGCTAAATCCAAAATTAAATCATGGGTTTTAGCTTGTTCAAAAACATCTACTTGATGTTGTAAGGCAGTTTGCATAAATTCTAATTCAGGTGGTAAAGTACCACATTTAGCGATACTTCTTGCTTCTAATTTAATGGATATATTGTGATTATTCATTATTTTTATTCTGTTAAGATTGACAAAATTTAAGATTAGCTGGAACAATAAAATCATCTATTCGCCATGCTTCTCCTTCAAACTGTAAATTTTTGAGTATGGAAACAGGAGGAATCGCTAAAATGTCAAAAGAAAAATAGCTAATATTTTCAGGTAAATCTGCTGAATTTAAGTAAGTTTTACATGGATATTTTGCCGTGGGTAAATATTCAATTAATGATTCTTTTTTAACTGTTATTTTTACTTTACTTTTAAATTTTCCTACTCTTATATATTCAGGTAATTCTACTTCTCCAAAAACAATAGTTTCAAATAAATTACCTCTTTCTATCATCTTTAATCTTCCTGTCTGTGGAAAATTACTAGGGCGATAAGATGATGGCTTTTTACCTGTCCGTTTTAAAGGTAAATCTTCACGATTAATCACTACTCGATTATTACTCATCGCAAACCAATAAGCATCAGATAAAGCATTAAATCTTTCAAAACGATAGGAAATATGATTATCTATTGCCCATGCTGGTAGGATATAACAATCTAAATCTGATAAATCTTCAATATAAGTAGGTTTAGTGGTTGCTGTTCCTGTTAAACGATAAGGAGAATAAGCCCAACCTAAAGCATAAGCTAGGGCATAATTGCCAATAACACCTTCTGTATAGTAAGTATCAGATAATTCTCTGGACGCAAAGAAAACAGGTTCAGCGCACCATAATTCAATTATTTGAGCTTTTTTACAAGTAGGAAACGTTACTTTTTTTTCTGCCAAATCTGACTTTAAATGTGACATCAATTATTCTCACTATAAATAAAGGTTGTGCAGTGGGCATTGCCCACAAAATTTTCGTTAGTCGATACAATTCAATTTAGGTTACTTACCTTTTGATTTTTTTGAGGTGTTTTCCGCAGGAATTTGACGATAAGATTCGTAAGTTTTATTTAAACGGGCTAAAAATTCTTCTTGTTTTTCCATTGACCAATTTGTATCAATATCAGCAACTAAATTATTTAATTCTTCTTCATTTAATTGCACAGAAATTCCTCTTTTATTAGTCCATTGATTGATAATAGATTTCACTGCATTGACTACACTATCTTTTTGTAAGGGATGTTCTAAAGTGACATTATCAGTCTTGCTCAATAAATCAAAAACTTGTTGTACTAACTCTAAAGAACTAGGTAATTCAGCAAAACCACCAAAAACCCCTAAAATTTCATTATCCATTCTACCCACTCGACTTGATACTGCACCATAACGAGTAGTTAACAGAATGTTTCCTACTGCATACCGTAATTCATCGGCAGTAACGTCTTTCAGGGTAACAATATCCAGAAAATGAACACTCGGCTTAATATACTCACTGGTATTTAACGCTGTTGATGCTTTACCCGTTTCATCTCGCATTGTACCATTTTCATATAAAGCATTGATAGTGCGATCGCCTATTAACTCTGTACTAGGAAGGATAGAAAAAGCATCCTCAGTCCAAACTCGACTTTTTTGCGCCCCTTCACCCCCTGCGGCAAAACCATAGAGAAAACAATCAATACACATTTCACAGGGTGCATTAGTATTTAACGAACAAATAGTATCTCCTTTAGCATTATACAATAGGTTATATTGTCTTAAAAATTCACGCCCTTTGCGTCTTTCTGGGGCAATTTGTTTCCGTTTTGTCATTACTAAACGGGGTATAATTTCGGTATTTTCTAGCCCTGCTTGAACAAACTCACTGGACATTGGTTCACCACTTCCTTCTGTACGGAAAATAGTTTCTGATTGAGTGGTTCTTAAAACGACTAAACTAATGGTTCTACCTTTGGGAAAATTTTCGTAAGTTGAGGCTAAAAAAGAGCTTAATTTTTCAATGGACATAATTTTCTCCTATTATTTAATGATTAATTGAATTTGATAGAGTAGATTTGGTTTTTGTTTGTCTGTTTTATTCTCAGTCTTTTTGTTTGAGTTCTTGACGAGCTTCTTGTAGAAAGAATAAATAAGCAGACTCAAGGGTTTTTTTATCACTCAAAATTTTTTCAGGACGACATTGATAAATCTCCTCAAATATTTTTCGTAAAACTTGATAATATTCCTTAATTTGCTCATATTTATTTGCCCCAACTCCATGTTCACGAATCCGATCTAAACGGTTATGATACTCCTGAGTTAAAGAAGCAAAAACGACATCCCAATCCAAATGAGATTTACGAGAACGAATTGCTTTTAAAAATTCAGCAAAAGGTTCTACTTGAGAAGTCCGTTTAAAAGAACTTCCCCTTAATTTCCCAACTTCAGCAAGATGAGCCGCTTCTTTGAGATATTGAGTTAATAACTGATGTTCATTAGGCATAAGACTATCCAGTAAAGTAAATAAAGGTTGACAAATTTTCCCCCAAAAATATTCAAAATTAGGGTCTTCTTTTTCTCGTAAAATCCACCTTAAAATTACGAAATAAT
Organism: Cyanobacterium stanieri LEGE 03274; assembly: GCF_015207825.1. Lineage (NCBI taxonomy): Bacteria > Bacillati > Cyanobacteriota > Cyanophyceae > Chroococcales > Geminocystaceae > Cyanobacterium > Cyanobacterium stanieri. The sequence continues at coordinate 74,388 of NZ_JADEWC010000011.1, read as the reverse complement.
AATCTAAAGGTTTTTTAGCAGTACAAGCTAATTCATAAAGACAATCATTCCATTTTTTAGGACTAGAAATAATAAAAACAATTTCCCCTAAACAACGTAACCTAGTTAAAATTTTCTCGGCAGTATCATTAATTTTTCTTTCAGTTTCGCTTAAATGTCCTTCCCGTTGATATTCACCACTACTTAATAATGGTTGTAAACTAGATGGTATTCCTTCGACTCTGGCAAAATAATTGTTAGTTGTTTCAATTTCCAAGTTATTACTGAGAATAAAAGGAAAGCCAAAATCAACTGCTAAAGAGATTTCTAAAGCTAACCTCAGAGACTTTAATAAAGCTACAGAATTATTGACATCACCCCACAAAACAGGAAGAATAACTGTTGAATGAATAAAATCTGGGCGTTTAGGAAAAGCAAAACCAACGACTTTATTAGCTTTCCAGTCCATCTCATTGTCTCGATAAAGTTTAGTTTCATCGACACTAACAGTTCCCCATTCTCCGTTGGTTTCTGTCGTTCTTTCCAAAAAATATCGCCAAATCCTCAATAATTCTGGACTTGAACCTTGAGGTAAAGCAAAATGAAGATATAAAGGCTCTTGTTTTGCAGAATTTGGAAAATTAGCCCCTACTGCCATTAATTGATAAGCTAACGCAGAAATTGAATCTCCTTGCCTTTTTGGTTCAGCACTAATACCACCGGGAAGACGGTTAGAAAATGATTGCACTTTCGTTTCTGGAGGCATTTCACGGGAAATTAATTCTTGTATCTCCATTGAAGTATTCCCTAAAGAACATCTTTTGCGAGGATTAGCTTCTATATAAGCGTTTAATTCTTGTTGACCTTGCCATGTTCTTTTTTGCGGTAAATTAAGTATTTTAGCAACAGCTTTAATCATTTCTTCTGATACTTGAGAAGTAGATGATTCTACTTTTTTCCTCATTTCAAAAGAATCCTTTAACATAGTCAAAATTTCCTCAAAATTATTGACTGCTTTTACTGCAAATAAACAACGTCCATACAAAGCATCAAAAAGTTTAAGAACCTCTCTTTTTTCTGGGGATAAATTTAAATAATCATATATTTTTTGCCATGATTGTTCAGGTGTTAATCCTGCCCCTTTTTTGCCATAACTAACGTAAATAGCTTTTAACCCTTCACTAATAGCAAATTCTTCATCATTACTAACAGGAATTAAACTCAAATTTTTAGCTTGTAAAATAGCTTCTTCTCCAGCTTTTCCACCGTGTTTATTAATATCCTGACTAAGTTTATCTGCTTTATAACTAGCTTTTTTCTTTTCTAATAAGGCTTGAACTTGAATTAAAGTTTCTTCTAAATCTTGATTAATTGCTTTATCATCAATCTTAATTCCGCTAGTAGTAGCTTTAACCAATTGTTCAATATTTCCCCCAAAAACTCGATTTATTTTTTGTTGCCAAATTTGGGCAATTTCTGGAGTTAAATCATGTTCAGGAAAACTTTTTCCCTCAAATAATTCACCGTCAGGAAAAATAGCTAAAGGAGTTAAATTATATTTTGTTAAAACATCTTCACAAGCACCTAATAGCAGAGAAGTCAAATAACCTCTATCCTCAGAAATAGTAACTTTAAAAAGGTTGCTTACTCTACCTAAAGCAACAGTTAACTCATTTTCTACTTTCCGAATACGCTCAGATTCAGAGATTCCTAAATCAAATAAGTCCGCACCAATTAACATTGCTGACCATTTCTCTATATTCTCATCTTCAGGTAAAAAACGCATTCCATCACTGGCACTATGCCCTGAGTGCCTTTCAATTAAACGTCTGACTAACTCAAAATCTTCCTCTGTTTTCACTAAATCAATAACACAGGCTTTCTCTAATTGTTCTGTTAAAAATTCTCGATTTCTCGCTAACTGTTTAACATTTCTTCCTGTTTCATCCAATTTGTTTAAATCATGTACGGCAGTAGCCGAGAGGATTTTTCCTCTTTTTTCTTCATCAACCTTAGCCATTTTTGTTACTGTAAGTACAAATTGACAGGCTGAGTCTAAATGTTCTGCTAAAGTTTTGCCTTTGCGACTACCATATTGATAATGTTTACCATGATTTTCATACAGTTTAGGACGAATTTCAGCAAAATATCGCTCATCTATAGATTTTGCTTGTCTATTTAATAAACTTGGCATTTTTATCTTTCCTTTTTCAAGAGTAGGAGAATATATCCCCTACTGATATTAATAATTTGCTTATATTGCGATCGCTGTTTAAATTACTAAGCGATACTCGTGTTTTTGTCCTTCAATACGTCTCTTTTCAAATTCATAACCTTCTTTTCTTAAGAGGTGCATGGTTGCAGAAAATCGATGGCTAATACTTTCCACTAATTCATCGGAAGAATACCACGCACCATCTGACATTAATTCAATCATGCGATCACAAAGATTCTTTTTCATTAAAAACCTCCATAAGTTAATTTTTTGTTGCGAACTAGAGTTTCTATCCCTTAACCTATAAAGTAAGAAGATTTATCAAATAATGGGTTAGGGTAAATTTCCTAGCTCGTTTTTAATATAACATATTTTTTATTGTTAGCAATGTGATTAATTTGTTTTGTTCTTCATTGAAAAACCAAAGACATTAAGTTTTAGTTAAAATAATATAGTCAATACCTATAAGGGATTGAAACAGCAAGGTGATAAATGGAAATTTTTTACGAAACCAAATAATACCTTTAAGGGATTCTGAGTCAGAGCTTAACTCTGGCTTTTCTTTTTGCAATTCTAATTTCATTTAAATACTGTCCGTAAGTTATCGATACCACCATAATAAACTAGTAAAATAGAAATAACAACAAAATATAAATATAAAATACACGGACATTTTGTATGACGAGAAAAAATCAAGCTGTCACCCTATCCATTGGCGAAAGAGAAAAGAAGGCCTTGGAAAATTTGGCTTTGGAATTTGGTAAGACTTGGGGGGATAAACCTAATGTATCGAAGTTAATAAAGGCGATCGCCCTTAAACAATTAAAGATAATAGTCAATGATGATTGGAATAGTCAAAGAATAGAAACCTTAGAAAAAGCGAGAAAATTACTATTAGACTTCGGTTTTATCCTAGAAGCAGAAGAAATTGCCCGAATATTGATAGAAAGAAGCGAATTACAAGACATCTTTATAACCCGTGAAATTGAGCAATTTTTAGCAAAACCAAAACCCCTATGGCGTAACAACATTGAAAACTTCATTAAAAGACAACAACCCTTTAATTTGATTTATCAAGACGCTTCCGAAAACCTGTGGAACTTTAGTATAGTTCACGGACAATTAAAGATAATAGAAAAACATCAATACTTAATCTGTACCTGTCAAGAAACAGAAGGAAATGAAGACATAATAGAATTAAAGCATAATCGAACATTAAGACTCGATCGCATCCAGGAAGCCGTAGTAAACCCCCTAAAATTAGCATGGCAACCAGAATTAGATATGATTGAAGTGCAATTTAAACTATATGGAAGATTAGCCTTCAGTTATGGAAAAGAAGAAATCAAACAAGATGATATTTTCCAAGGAGAGATAGAAGGTAACCCCCCATCTCGATTAATTATCCGTAAAGTTTCAAGTAGCTTTTGGTTTTTTAGGGAAATGGCTAAATATTGGGATGAATGCGAAATAATTGCCCCATTATCTCTCAGGGAAAAATTTTCTCAAAAATTATCCGCCCTCCATCAAATCTACAGGGAAAATCCTTCGGAGGATGGCTAAAATAGTAATAGCAACCAAGTCTATTATTACTCTTCTATGCAGATTTACCTTGATTCCTGTGCCACTACTGCCCCTCGTCAGGAAGTAATTAACCTCATGCAGAAGACTTTACAACAGGGATGGGGTAATCCTTCTAGTTTGCATCATTGGGGAGAAAGGGCTAGTCTAACCCTCGAAAAAGCAAGGTGGCAGGTTGCGTCTCTAATTAATGCACCTTCCCCCGATTCAATTATTTTTACATCAGGAGGCACGGAAGCCGATAACTTGGCGATATTTGGGATTACTGCTCAATATTCTAATCCTCAACATATCATTATATCTGCAGTGGAACACAGTGCGATCGCCCTTCCGGCCCAAATGTTAGAGGATAAAGGATGGCAAGTAACCCGTTTACCAGTCAACCGTAAAGGCAGAGTTAACCCCCAAGACTTAGCCCAAGCCATTCAAGATAATACTGTTTTAGTCTCTATTATCTACGGGCAAAGTGAAGTAGGCACCATTCAACCCATCAAAGAATTAGCCACCATTGCCAAAAAAAATGGGATTTTATTCCACACCGATGCCGTGCAAATAGCAGGGCGTTTAACCATTGACGTGGAAGATTTAGCAGTGGATTTATTATCCCTTTCCGCCCATAAATACTATGGCATTCAAGGGGCAGGGGCTTTATATATCCGTCAGGGAGTAAGATTACAACCCCTCAACGGTGGCGGAGGACAAGAAAAAGGTTTAAGATCAGGTACACAGGCATTAGGTGCGATCGCATCTATGGGTTTAGCATCCCAATTAGCCCAAGAGGATTTAGAATCCGAAAGCCTGAAACTAAGAGAATTAAGAGACTATCTTTTTGAACTATTATCCCCATGTCACCATTTAGTCATTACAGGGGATTTATTGCACCGGTTGCCCCATCATGCTAGTTTTCTTATAAAATCAGATTCAGGGCAACTGACAGGGCGTAAAATGGTCAGAGAATTAAACTTTGCAGGTATCGCTATCAGTGCAGGTTCAGCTTGTAACAGTGGTAAAACTCAGCCATCTAAAATCCTCCTTGCCATGGGTTACAATCCACAAGAAGCCGTTAAAGGCATTAGAATAAGTTTAGCTCATCACACCACCAAGGAAGATATAGAATGGACTGCTATGGTAATAAAGCAAATCATTAAACGTATTCTCGAGACAGAATAACTCACAAGGTATGATAATTTTTTGTGTCTGAGTAATCCATTATCAAGGGAATAGAGTCAAATTAACTTTGCAAAGATTGTAAACGGGCAAACTCTTGATCAAATATTTGTAAATCAATGTTATCATCTTCCTGTTCAAAGAGCGATCGCCTTAATTGCCCTAAATAGATAGGATAAGTAAAACCATCACCATGGTATTGCGCCCTTGCCCTAACGGTTAACTTAGCATCACCATCAGTGGCACTTCTGCCATAGGAAAATAAATCAACGGCGGCTTGTTGTAGAGTCGCTTCCAATTGCTCTTTAGTAATATCATTAGATACAGCAATTACCGCTTGATTAGCGCCATTGTCATAAACGAGGTTAAAGCGAGTAGCATTGGGGATAGTCGGGCGCCCAAATAAGCCTAAACTTAAGCCAAATAAGCCAATGGTTAACACTATCATAAAGCCTGTCGCACCCACAAAGCGGAAACGAAAACCCCATTTAAAAATAAATCCGAGAATGGCCAAAATTAAAAATGCAATGGTGCCATAGGCAGACCATAATGTATAAGTGGCAAAGTCTAAAGTAGATTCCATAAATGTAATTGATAATTGAAGGAATGGAGAATAGGGAATGGAGTAAAAATTACCATAACCCATCATGCAATGAATTTCACGGCTAAGAGTCAACGTTCAATAAATTGAACTAAAATTCATTATTTAAATATATTTGTTAATTAATTTTATTAGTTTACTCTGTATAGAGGATTTACCCTAATTCCTAATACCTAACACCTAATACCTGACACCTGAAACCTAAAAATTAGGCTTCGTTTAAAGCAGCGATACCGGGTAATACTTTACCTTCTAATAACTCTAAACTTGCACCACCACCAGTGGAAATGTGGCTCATTTTTTCGGCTACCCCTACTTTTTCTACCGCCGCTACGGAGTCTCCACCGCCGATGATAGTAATTGTACCACCTTCAGTTAATCCTGCAAGGGTATGGGCGATCGCCTCTGTACCTTGAGCAAATTTATCAAATTCAAACACACCCATAGGGCCATTCCAGATAACGCTACCACAATCAGCGAGGGCATCTTGGAAAGTTTTAATAGCATCAGGGCCAATATCTAAGCCCATCCAACCATCGGGAATATTTTCCACCGCAACGGTTTGAGCATTAGCATCGGGGGCAAAATTATCAGCTACCACCACATCAGTAGGTAATAAAAATTCCACTCCTCTTTCTTTTGCCTTAGCTTCCAAAGCCTTAGCCAATTCTAACTTATCTTCCTCAACCAAAGACTTACCCACAGCCAAACCACGGGCTTTGTAGAAAGTGAAAATCATTCCACCACCGATGATGAGTTTGTCACATTTTTCCAGTAAAGTTTCAATTACCCCAATTTTACTAGAAACCTTAGAACCACCAATAATGGCTACTAGAGGGCGTTTAGGGGCTTCGATGGCTTTTTGTAAAAATTCTAATTCCTTCTCAATCAAGAAACCTGCCACAGAAGTAGAAAGATGGTGAGTAACCCCCTCAGTAGAAGCATGGGCGCGGTGGGCAGTACCAAAAGCATCATTTACGTATAAATCAGCGTTACTAGCTAATTTTTTGGCAAATTCAGCGTCATTGGCTTCCTCTTCCTTATAAAAACGGAGATTTTCGAGTAATGCTACATCGCCATTATTCAAACCATTAACAGCGGCAGTGACGGCATCACCAATACAATCATCACATTTAACAACATTTTTACCCAATAACTCGGATAAACGTACACCCACAGCGGTTAAACGCAAACTATCTTTTACCTCACCCTTGGGACGCCCCATATGGCTACATAAAATTACTTTTGCTCCTTTTGAGGTTAATTCGTTAATGGTGGGCAAAGCGGCTCTAATACGGGTGTCATCGGTGATTTTTCCGCCGTCCATGGGTACGTTAAAATCAACCCTGACTAATACTCTTTTTCCCTCTAAATCTGATGCGCTTAAATTTGCAATAGTTTTTTTTGCCATGGATATATGTCCTTTTGTTTATCAAAAATTTAATATATTTAAAGTAAAAAACTTTACTCTTTGCAAATTTTACAATGATGATGGACAATTCACAATTGATAATGGTTTTGTTTGATTCTCATATTCATGGTGTTATATCAAGTTCGGCAAATTCGTTATAAATAGATTGTACCTTTGCCCATTACCCATTCCCTATTGCCAAAGTAAACTAAAAATCATACCTTAACCAATTTCACTGACTACCGTTTCTAAAAAATGTAATTTTTCGGTTAAAACTTGAAAATCAAAAGGTTTACTGATGTAGTCATCCATTCCTGCCTCAAAACAGCGTTTTTCATCATTTTTTGTCGCATTAGCCGTCATGGCGATAATATAAGGTTGTTGGGAATTTTGAATATTTTTTCTAATCCACTGGGTGGCGCTTAAACCATCCATTTCGGGCATTTGCATATCCATCAGCACAATATCATAACTATTTTCCTCAAAGGCTTCTACCACTTTTAAACCATTGGTGGCGATGGCGGGGGAATAGCCCAATTTTTTTAGTAATAAAAGGGCGACTTTTTGATTGACGGGGTTATCTTCTGCCACTAAAATTCGCAAACTATTATGGGCTTTTTTGTCTGAGGTGAAACAATTTTGTTGCTTAACTGACAGCGCCCCCAGGGCTTTTTGGGGCAAATGGATAGAGATATTTTCCCCACTCACTTTTAATTTACTTTCCGATGCCGCAATACCTTGGGAAACCGACTCAGGGGCGATCGCACCTACTACCTTTATAGTAAAATAAAAATTAGAACCAAAACCCAACTCACTACTAAACCAAATATCACCTCCCATCAACCTAGCCAAACGACGACTAATCACCAAACCCAAACCCGTGCCTCCATAGCGACGATTTATCGCCCCATCCGCTTGTACAAAAGGATTAAACAACTTCTCCTGATTTTCCTTAGCAATACCAATGCCCGTATCCTTCACCACAAATTGAATTAAATAACCATCCTCCCCATCATCAATCCTCGTAACCTCCACCGTTACCCCCCCTTGTTTCGTAAACTTTAAAGCATTACCAATTAAATTAATCAACACCTGTCGCACACGCCCCACATCTCCCCGCACATATACAGGAGTATCAGATGCCCATAACAACCTCAAATCTAATCCCTGACTTTTTGCTTGAAAACTAAGCAAATCAATCACATTCTTAATACACTGTTGTAAATTAAAATCCTCAGACACTAAATGTAATCTCCCCGACTCAATCTTAGAAAAATCTAAAATATCATTAATAATCAACAACAAACTTTTACCACTATCCTCAATGGTTTGAATAAAATCATATTGCTCATCACTTAAAGAAGTATCCTTTAATAAATTGAGAATGCCAAATATACCATTAAGGGGAGTACGAATTTCATGACTCATCATCGCTAAAAATTGACTCTTAGCATCATTAGCGCTTTCGGCTTCCGCCCTCGCTTTCTCCAACAACACATTACGATTACTAGCATTCCACAAAGAATTTAAACCCCATACCAATAACCAAGAAATAACTACCCCCGCAATCAAAACCACCAGAGGAAGGGGAGATTGATTTTCTCTAATTAAACTATTGTTAGGAATAAAAGCTATTTCCCATTCAATGCCCTTATAGCTAAAATTACTATTTTTTCGCCACGACAAATTATCTTTTTCATCTTCATAGGTAGTGCTATAAATCAACGAATTGTTATCATAAATAAAAACTTCATAACCATTAATAGTTTCATCCCTTAATAGAAAATTAAATAAAGCATCAGTGTTAAATACCCCCACAATAAAACCATCAAATTCATCATCAATAAATATAGGATTATAAATAATAAAACCCTCTCCCCCTTGAACTAAATTAACCTGAGGACTAATATAACTTTCTCTAATTTCCCTTGCTTTTGTTAAAGATTCTAATCTTTTTTCTTCAAAAGTTAGATCTAAATTTAAAGCCTTTTCATTTCCCTTCTCAGGGACAATCCAGCGTACAATATAATCAGTATCAACCCAATGTATTGCCTGATAACCAGCTCTATTTAATAAAAAATTGGTAACATCATTTTCCCACTCTAAACGGTTATAACCTTTTCTAAATTGCCAACCTTTCACAAATCTTTGTAACCCATTTATTTCTGCTTCTAATTTACGTTGAATTTTATTTTCAGTATTAACTAATTGAGCTGAAATTTGTTGTTCAATTTGTTCTTTTTCCCTTATAGTCAAAAGATGGAAAAGAAAAAAAGAAACCCCTGTCATGGTGATGCCCAAGGATATGATTAACAAATTTTTGTATTTTATTAATGTCATGAATATTCGCCCAACCCTGATATTTTAGGGATAAATGAAATAAAGGAAGAATCATTAAAAGAAAAACATAGGGTTTTTCATGTTATAAATCAAATATAGAGACTATTCCGAGTATTTAAAAAATTTTAGCCAAGATTTTCTTGGTTCGGAATATCAAAATAGATATTTTATTCCTCCTCTTGTTATGATTCCCAAAAAACTTATCTTACAAAACTTTCTTAGCTATCGTCAGGCTACTTTAGATTTTGATGGTTTACACACGGCTTGTATCTGTGGCGCTAATGGCGCTGGAAAGTCTTCTTTATTAGAAGCCATTACTTGGGCTATTTGGGGTAAAACAAGGGCAAAAGGTAGTGAAGATGTCATTCATTTAGGGGAAAAAAATACTAGGGTTGATTTTGAATTTAGTTATGGTGGGCAAGTTTATCGTGTTATTCGTACTAAACAAAGAAAAGGAAGCTCAACTTTAGATTTTCAAATTTTTAGCCATGATAATTTTAATTCTATTTCAGCAAAGGGGATAAATGAAACCCAAGAAAGAATTAATGATTGTTTAAAGATAGATTATGATACTTTTGTTAATTCTGCTTATTTACAGCAAGGGCAAGCGGATAAGTTTATGACTTATGCGGCTGCTCAAAGAAAGGAGATTTTGGTTAAATTACTTAAGTTGGATGAGTATGACAAAATTGCTGATAGGGCAAAGGAAATGGCGAAGGGTTATACGGAGGAAAAAAATCGTCTTCAGGGGCAGTGGGATTTATTGGAAAATAAGTTGGAGGAGAAGGAAAGTCATCTTTTTGCCCTTGATAATGTTAATCAAGATTTGGTTTATCATCAAAATGAGCATAATAATGCTGAAAAAAGTTTAAAGGAATTTCAAGTTTTAGGCACTCAAAGAGATACGGTAGAGAAAGAGTTGATATGGCAAAATAATCAGTTATTAGAGATTAGGAGTAATCTTGATAAGTTGGTGGAGGATAAAAGATTATTGCTTGAGGAGATGGAGAGTTTAAGGGATAGGATGGGCAAAGAGGATGAGATTATTAATAATTATCAATATTGGGAAAAGTGTTTGGCGGAAGATACAATTTTGACGGAAAAATTGAAGGAGTATAAGAGGTTAATAAGTGAAAGAAATAATTTAGAGGAAACTTTACGGCAAGGAATTAATGATTTAGAGCAAAATATTAGTAATGTTAATTTCCGCTTGGGGCAATTGGAAGATGATAAGTTAGAAAAAGAAAAGATTGTCGCTAATAAGGATGACGTTATTAATGATTTAGCACAGTTTAAATATTACCATGATAAATTTGTTCAGTTGGACTTAGTTAAAAATGATTTTTATTATTTACAACAGCAGGAATCTAGTTTAATTAAGGAGTTAGAAAAGGAGGAGGCTAAATTATCTGCTAAAGTAGAGCAATTAGAAAAACAAGAGTATCCTTTACAAGAAAAGTTACAACAAATTCCTGAGGTTAGAAAACAATATTTTGATGTTTCTCAAGAGTTAGATAGTATTGGTAAACAAAGGAATTATTTAACTAGGATTGAGGAAAAAAAGGCTAATCAATTAGCAGATAAAAAACGATTTTTAGGTTACAAAAATGATATTCATCAACAGATTGAGGAAATTAATCAAAAGTTAAATACTTTACGGGCTGATAATGATGCTGTTTGCCCTGTGTGTGAGTCTCCGTTAGATGATGCCCATCTTCGTCATGTTATTGATAGTGGCTTGAAGGAGTTAAAAAATCTCGAAAATTCCTATTGGCAATATGATTCTGATATTATAAAGTGCGATCGCACTTTAGCCGAATTAAATAAAGAATATCAAGATTTACAACGTCAATTAAGTAAGGAAGAAGGTTTACAAAAGGAGTGTGCTAGATTAGAAAATTATCTTAATAGCATGGATGATGTTTATGAACAATTAGAAGAAATTTCCACGCAAAAAAATAATTTAATTCTTCTTATCGATGCTCAAAATTATCTCCCTGATATTAATCAAGAATTAAGCGAAGTTAAAGAGAAAATAAAAGCCTTAAATTATAGTGAGGAAACCTATAGTTTAGTTAAAGAAAATGAATATAAATATCGTTGGGCTGAAAGTAATCATCAAAAATTATTGGATGCTGAACAGAAAATTTCTACTATTGAACAAGATATTAATAAATATACAACAGAATTAAGTAGTTTTACAAAACAATTAGAAGATTTAAAAAATAACTCAAATATACAACAAAATATTGAAGATGTTAACCAAAAAATATTAAAAATTAATTACACTGAAGAATATCATGAACAGGTAAGGAAAAAAATTCAAGAATTACAAAATTATCAATTTGAGTATTCAAAACTAGAAGATGCTAAAAAAAGAATACCATCATTAGAAAATAAAATAAGTGAATATCAAGAAAAAATAGTTAAATATAATCAAGAAATTCAAGAAAAAGAAGCAAACATTAATGACTTAAAACAAAAATTATCAACCCTTGTTGACTATAAAGAAGAAATCAACAAACTTCAACAACAAGTAAACTTGACTAGAACCAAAATAAATGAGTTTTTAAGTAAAAAAGGAAGTATAGAACAATCTTTAGATAATATTAAAAAAGATGAAAAACAACTAAAATATATACAAAAAGAACTTAAAGATATAGAGAAAAACTATCGTATTTATGCCGAATTACAAAAAGCATTTGGCAAAAACGGTATTCAAGCCCTAATGATAGAAAATCTTTTACCTCAATTAGAAGCCGAGGCAAATCAAATTTTAAGTCGTCTGACTAATAATCAATTACATATCCAATTTATTACCCAAAAAGAGAAAACAACTAAATCGAAAAAATCTAAGTCAAATTTTAAAGATACCCTTGATATTATCATCTCCGATGCCCAAGGAACAAGGTCTTATGAAACCTATTCGGGGGGTGAAAGTTTTCGGATTAATTTTTCTATTCGTCTTGCCCTTTCCCGTATTTTGACCCAAAGATCGGGTACGGCGCTACAATTATTAATTATTGACGAAGGTTTTGGTACTCAAGACGACACAGGTTGTAACCTCCTGATAGGTGCTTTAAATAAGATTGCCGATGATTTTGCCTGTATTTTGACTGTTACCCATATGCCCCAATTTAAAGAGGCTTTTCAATCTCGTATTGAGGTATATAAAACCGATAACGGCTCTCAAATTAGTCTCTCGGTTTGATGGTGTCACCTTATATTTCTCTTTGACTGTACAATGGGCATTGTAGAGTTTGAGTATATATTATATGCGTATTTTAATCATGGGGGGGACTAGATTTATTGGGGTTTCCCTTACCAAAATGTTAGTAAATCAAGGCCATGAAGTGGTTTTATTTAACAGAGGTAATAACCCCGCCCCCGTGGATGGTATTCAACAAATTAGGGGCGATCGCACTTCAGCGGTACAATTACAAGAAAAGTTAAAAGGAGAAAAATTTGACGCCATTTTTGACAACAACGGGCGCACCTTATCAGATACAAAACCCCTTGTAGATTTATTTTATGATCAAGTATCCCATTTTGTCTATGTAAGCTCGGCGGGGGTTTACTTACCATCCCATCAGATGCCCCACCGAGAAGATGACCCTCTCAACCCCGAAAGTCGTCACCGAGGTAAATTTGAAACCGAAGCCTACCTTAAACAATCGGGTATCCCCTTCACTTCCATTCGCCCCGTGTACATCTACGGCTCAGGCAATTATAATGATCTCGAAAACTGGTTTTTTGATCGTTTAGGGCGTAATTTACCCATACCAATTCCCCACCATGGTTTATATATTACTCAATTTGGTCATGTGGAAGACTTAGCATCAGCCATGACAAGGGTATTAGGTAATAGTAAAGCCATAGGACAAATATATAACATATCGGGCGATCGTTTTACCACCTTCACAGGATTAGCCCTTGCTTGTGCCTCCGCCATGGGAAAAAATCCCAATGACATTGATATTAGATATTATGACCCCAATCAAATTGATATAGGAAAAAGAAAAGCATTTCCCATCAGAATGCAACACTTTTTTACCGATATTTCCAAAGCCCAAAAAGACTTATCATGGCAACCTAAATATGATTTAATTTCAGGGTTAAAAGAATCATTTGAAAATGATTACTTAGCTAATCAAAGAGATAAAAAAGACACCGATTTTAGTGTAGATGAACAAATTATTGCCCACCTTGAAAGTCACTAAATAGACAATTATCCGTATATTAAACCCAAGATTTTTGATAAAATCAAGGTAACAACGACAACGCCTTTTATACCCATGCCTAATAATCTTCTTCACGCTCAAAGTCTTTACCTACGTAAACACGCCCACAACCCCATAAACTGGTATTCTTGGGGTGAAGAAGCCTTAAATAAAGCAAAACAAGAACAAAAACCTATTTTTCTTTCCATTGGGTATTCTAGTTGTCATTGGTGTACTGTTATGGAAGGTGAGGCTTTTTCTGACGGTGCGATCGCACTTTACCTTAACAATAACTTTATCGCCATCAAAGTAGATAGAGAAGAAAGGCCAGACATCGACAGCATCTATATGCAAGCCCTACAAATGATGACAGGGCAAGGAGGATGGCCCCTTAATATCTTCCTTACCCCCGATGATTTAGTTCCCTTTTATGGTGGTACATATTTTCCCCTCGAACCCCGTTACGGGCGGCCAGGCTTCCTACAAATCCTTGAATCCCTCCACAACTTCTACCATCAACAAACAGACAAACTTAACAACCTTAAAAACGAAATTATCGACATCCTTCACCACAACAGCAGCTTTAACCCCAACCCCGATAACCCCATTAACTCAAAACTCCTTCTCGAAGGATTACAAAAAAATAGCCAAATTCTGGCCCGTAACCAATACGGAAGCCCCCGTTTTCCCATGATGCCCTACGGTAATACCACCCTAATGGGTATTCACTCCCTTCCCCCCGAAAGCGCCCATAAAGTCCATCAACTAGCGATAGAAAGAGGCACAGACTTAGTTAATGGCGGAATTTATGATCATGTGGGTGGTGGATTTCATCGCTATACCGTTGATTCCACTTGGACAGTTCCCCACTTTGAAAAAATGCTCTATGATAATGGTTTAATCATGGAATTTCTGGCGAATTTGTGGAGTAGTGGCACCGAAACCACCCAATATCGCACCGCCTGTGAAGGTACTTTAGCTTGGCTAGAAAGGGAAATGGCCGCCCCTGAAGGTTATTTTTATAGTTCTCAGGATGCCGATAATTTTGCTAATATTCAAGATGAAGAGCCAGAGGAAGGAGATTTTTATATTTGGCACTATCTCGACTTACAACAAATTCTCACCCATGAAGAATTAATTGCTTTTCAAGAAGTATTTACCATTAGTAATGAGGGTAATTTTGAGGGCAAAAATGTGCTACAAAAACACCCCGATAAACCTCTTAACCCTACGGTTAAAACCGCCCTTGATAAACTGTTTACCATGCGCTACGGGTGTAAACCTGATAAGGTGACTAATTTTCCCCCAGCCCGTAACAATGATGAAGCTAAATCCCTAGAGTGGTTAGGGCGTATTCCTCCTGTTACTGACACAAAGATGATCGTAGCATGGAATAGTTTAATGATTTCTGGTTTGGCAAGGGCTTTTGGCGTTTTTGGAGATAGTAAATATTTAGATTTAGCGGAAACTGCTGTTAAATTTATCCTCAAAAATCAATGGGAAAATCAAAGATTACACCGTTTAAATTATGGTAACAAAGTGAGTGTGTTGGCACAATCTGAAGACTATGCTTTTTTAATTAAAGCTCTCCTTGATTTACAACAAAATTCCTTAAATGCGGGAAATTATTGGTTAGAAAAAGCCATAAAAGTACAAGGGGAATTTGATCGTTATTGTTATGATCAAGAAAATGGAGGTTATTACAATAATGCTTATGATAATAGTGATGATTTATTAATCAAAGAGAAGGGTTATATTGATAATGCTACTCCTTCTCCTAACGGTGTTGCTGTCGCTAATTTAGTACGTCTAGGATTAATGACTGATAATTTGGAGTATTTTGATAAGGCAGAAAAAACCCTTAAGTTATTTGCTGAAAAAATGACTCAATCTCCCGTGAGTTGTCCTAGTTTATTTGTTGGGTTGAAATGGTTTTTGGATGGTAGTAGTGTGAAAAGTAATGTACAACTTTTAGCGGATTTAAATCAGTTATATTTACCAAATTTTGTGCCTTGTATTAGTAAAGATATTCCTGATAATAGTGTAGGTTTAGTTTGTCGTGGTTTATCATGTTTAGAACCTGCTTTAAGTAAAGACCAAATTATTGAGCAAATTACTATTACGGGGGGATAATCTACTTTTTTATCTTTGATATTTCCTCAAAAATATTAAAATAACTAAAATAAACAACTGATTTATCTTTGATCTAGTTTGCGGATTTACCCCTATTCTGATAAATTTAATTAAAATATTTAGACAATAAATAAAATTTACTTTTTCTGAACATAGTATAATGGCGATCGCAATTGATTTTGGTACAAGTAATACGGTTATTGCAAAATTTGATCCAGATACTCAAACAACGGAAATAGTTAAATTAACAAATATTTCTCAAAAAACTAATCTAAATCCAGAATTAATTCCTAGTTTAATATACGTCAAAAACGCTCAAAATAATGACTTATTAATAGGGCAAACAGTCAGAGATCAAGGATTAGATATTGATAATAATCAAAGATTTTTTAATAATTTTAAAAGGGGCATAGGTTCAAATATTCAAGGGTTTTTACCAGATTTAGATAGTAAAAATATCACCTTTGAACAGGTAGGAGAATGGTTTTTATCTGGGGTATTAAAAGAATTATCAGAAAAGCCAGATTCCCTAATTATTACTGTGCCAGTGGATAGCTTTGAAAGTTATCGAAATTGGTTAACAGATGTTTGTCAAAAGTGGGAAATTGAACAGGTTAGAATTATTGACGAACCAACAGCAGCTGCCTTGGGCTATGAAACAGAGAATGATGATTTTATTTTAGTGATTGATTTTGGGGGAGGAACTATTGATTTTTCTTTAGTACAATTAGAGTTAGGAAAAAGTAAACAAGCTCAAGGATTTATTTTAAAATGGGGTGAAAAGGTATTAGGGAAAAGTTCGGCTCAAAAAAATAAGGTTGCGAAGGTAATTGCTAAGGCAGGAATGAATTTGGGGGGGGCTGATTTAGATAATTGGTTAATGGATTATTTTCACAGGGAAAAAGATATAGCAAAATCAAGTTTAATTAGTCGATTGGTAGAAAAAATTAAAATTAAATTGTCTCAAGAAGAAACCGCTGAGGAAATTTATTTTAACGATCGCACCTTAGAAACCTATGAGTTATCTTTAGATAGGAAAACCTTTGAACAAATATTAACTGAAAATCAATTTTTTACCCAATTAGATAGTCTTATCAATAATCTCCTACAACAAGCCCAACGTAATGGAGTGGTTAAAGAAAATATTGAAAAAGTCTTACTCGTGGGAGGTAGTAGCCAAATTCCCGCCCTACAAACTTGGTTACAACAATATTTTAACCCAGAAAAAATAAAGTGCGATCGTCCTTTTTCAGCTATTGCCATGGGTGCATTAAAAATCGAAGAAGGCTTACAAGTAAAAGATTTTCTCTACCATAGTTATGGTATTCGTTATTGGAATCGTCGCAAAAATCGCCATGACTGGCACACTATCATACCCAGTGGGCAACCCTACCCCATGACAAATCCCATTCCCCTTTATCTTGGAGCATCGGTGGAAAATCAACCTAATATTGAATTAATTATCGGTGAATTAGGGCAAGAAACCACTAGCACTGAAGTATATTTTGATGGCGATCGCATTGTAACAAAACAAGTAACTAACGGTAATACAACAGTGCAACCTTTGAATGATAAAGAAGGGGGAAGAAATATCGCACCTTTAAATCCTGTGGGAATGCCAGGGAGCGATCGAATTAAGGTATCATTCATCGTAGATGAACAATGCACCCTCAAAATTACTGTGGAAGATTTATTGACCAATGAAACCTTATTGGAAAACTATACCGTTGCTCAACTTAGATGAAATACTTAAATGTTTGCGACAAATAAAACCTCTAAAATGATACCCCAGCTGAATTATATTTATAGCAATTTTTTTTAGATTTCATATTAGTTCTAATTTTGACTCAACGTGTGATTGAAATGCTGAGATACCACCTCTATGGTTCCAAGCCTCCTGAAACGTAGGCAAATCCTGCAATTTCATCGCATTTCCGCCCATAAAATGAAGAACTTCTGGAAAGTCAAATATCTTATCAGCTTTATAATTTTCTGAAGGGGGTATAATATTATCAATTTTCCAGACAATTTCGACTATACGGTAAAAAATAAAATCACCAGTTAAGTCATCATACTCAGCCTGACGATTTAACACTTTTACTAAATGACTTACATAGCCGTGTTGCCGGAGTAGAATTAAATCATTTCTTTCAAGTTGATCTGCATTAAAGTAATCTTTTTTGTTAGCTGTAGCTTTCCATCCTAGTTTAAATAATTGCCCTATGTTGAAGTTCATATAAGCCCATGTACCATCGCTAGGTCTGACATTTTTTGTCCATAAAAGACGTTCTAAATTGATCATTATGTTAGGCTGAGATTTATTTATGTATTTGAAGTTTATCAATTTTGACAAGCTAATATAGCATTTTATTAATATTTATTGATATAAGCCCTAAAGGGCTTACTACAAAATTAAGGACGACTACGGCGCTTATTGTAGTTTTGAAATTGAGCATTCTTACGCATAGATTTAGTCTTACCCTCATCCAAATCCTGCAATAAATCATCCATTTCCGCCATCTCAGGCGCCATCATCTCAAGAGATATACCAGAATCCATCATCTCCTGTTTCGCCATCTGTAAACGCTCTCTTGTACCCTGTATATCTCCTCTGTCAAGGTTTCTTACCGCCTCCTCTTTTGCCCGTGAAGCCACTAACTGAGCGACTTTTGTTTTTACCTTCTCATTAAAAGGATAATCATGCAATTGGGCCGAATTAACTACAGGTAACTGTAACTTATGGTGAGATACCTTTCTTGATTGCGTTTCACTATCATCATAAGCCAGACGGAAATTTACCAAACACTCAGACTTTGCCATGGCAGGTATTTTCAACCGTAACACCATATCAAACTCATTCCCCGCAATCAAATTCGGTAACTTATAATTACCATACTCCGTCTTCTCCAAATCATTAAACACATCCACCAATTCAACCCCTGCAAAAGTTCTGACACCTAAACTCACCCTTTGCCCGATGGTTGCCATTATCCCCTGTAACTCTGCATTGAAGATAGTAGGTAATTGATCTGGGTTTTGGATATAGTAATAATTACCATCACCTGATAAAGCAATACCCTGCATCAAATCCTCATTAAAATCATCTCCAATACCCATGGTAGTGGTACTAACTCCCCTCTTACTCAAACCATGGACATCATTCCCTATTACATCAGGATTCGTTTCCCCCACATTAGCCAAACCATCGGATAAAAGAATAACTCGATTTAATGATTCAGGTTGTAGATGTTGACTAACTTGGGTTGCTCCTTCTAACCAACCGTCATATAATGCCGTCATGCCATCGGGTTGGATTCTTTTGATGCGGTTGATAATATCAGATTTATCCTTTACCTGTTGAGAAGGAATAATAACTTCCACCTCATCATCATAAATGGTAACACTGAGACGATCGCACTCTAGCAACTGTTGCACCCCATAAATAGCCGCTTGACGGGCATACTCCATCTTAGCGCCGTGCATCGACCCAGAACGATCTATTACCAACCCTAAATTAAGCATAGGACGTTTTTGATTAGTTTTAATCTCAGGCACTGTTATCCTGACAACCACATCAAGATTAGTAACCTTATCGGAAGAAATCGCATCCCTTAAACAAATAAATTGCACTAGGGGCTTAATATTGCTCATAATTACCTCTTTTTAAACCATTTACTTAAAATATTGCTCAAATGTTCCATCAATGATTCCTTTTCCTTGATACTATTGGGATAAAGAAAATCATCACGAATATGTAACTCTAAACCATCCACAACCCTTAAACGAGTCCACCTTTCCCCCTCCGACATATCCAACTCATCTTTGCCGAGGTTATCAGCAAGGGAATTATCCAATGCAGACATAGTACGCTCGTTCTGATGAGAAGGTCTAAATTGCAGAGGCGTAGAAGGTTTATTTTTCTTTAAATCCGCCAAAAAATCCAAAGCCGAATTACTCGAACCAGCATTATCAGAAACCGTGGGATGGGCAGTGGTAATATGAATTTGTACCCCCCCGACTAATAAACTTTTTAACTCCTGATTAGTTTTCGAGGTTAATAAATCGTTAATAGCTGATGTACCGATACCGTCACTCAATAAACGTTTAATTAACAGTAACTGTAATAGATGACGATAGTTATAAAAAGCATAACGACTTTGGCGGATGGGTTCATCCATTAATTTTTGACTGGTATAACTACGCACCAGACGGGTGTTAATTTCTTCTTTTACTTTGGTATTACCTTTTATCTCGGGGAAATAGTCGGGTAATAGTTGGTTGGCTACCTCCACAAATTGATCGATTAGCCATTCTTGATGGCTGTTTTCTAGGCTTTTTAAATCCATATTCTTAATATATCTATTTATTCTTAAAACGTCAATAACAATTTATACTGTAATATTGGTTTTGAGTAATCAAGCATAAACAAAATAATATCTTCCCTATTCCTTGAGGTGATTAATCTATATTTTCGGTCAATTGTTTACACGGTGGGATAACTGCGAAGATAGAATCTATTTATAACTAATGTTCCGAATTTTATATAACTGAAACCATTGAATCAAATTAATTGACTAAACTTATTATTAAAATCTAACACCTATTCATGTTTATTTTTCCGTTTGGTATGAATGGGTATAATGTATTGAAACAGACAATTGAAGTAGTGTCACATGATTTCCCTTGTGCAAATTAATCTTTCATAAAATAAAGACTATCTACTATATCAGTATCAAATATGAAAGAACAAATAACTCAAAACCATAGCTCTGCGTGGGTCATTCAAACATGGTTATCGTTTATAATTTCTGTGAGTGTAACATCTATTGGTATTTTTTATATGCCTGTGAACTCTTGGATAAAGGCGTTTATGGGTATGGGATTATTGTTTTCTATTGGCTCTACGGTAAGTTTAACTAAAACTCAAAGGGATCTCCATGAATCTACTAGGATAATATCAAAGTTAGAAGAAGCTAAGGTGGAAAGAATTTTGGCTGAGCATAATCATTCGTGAGTTAATGGAGAAATGGGGTGATAAAGGGGTAATGAAAAGTAAACAATGATCAATGATTCTTTTACCCCTTGTTTTTTATGGAGTAGATTTACGTTTTGTAACAAAGCTGAAGTTTGTTATTTTTTTAACCCCCGCACACTATTTAATATTTAAAATGGTGAAAAGATAAATTTTTATAATAAAACATGATTAAATTAGCTCAAAGAATTGCTCAGGTTAATCCTTCTATTACTTTAACTATCACCGCAGAAGCTAAGGCAATGAAGGCTCAGGGGTTGGATGTGTGTAGTTTTAGTGCGGGAGAGCCTGATTTTGATACCCCAGCGCACATTAAGGAGGCGGCAAAAAAAGCTCTGGATGATGGTAAAACGAAATATGGAGCGGCGGTTGGTGAGTTACCGTTACGAGAGGCGATCGCCCATAAACTACAAAAAGATAATAACTTAAATTATCAACCAGAAAACATCATCGTCACCAATGGGGGCAAACACTCTTTATATAACCTGATGATGGTATTAATTGAAGCAGGGGATGAGGTAATTATTCCCGCACCCTACTGGTTGAGCTATCCTGAAATGGTTACTTTGGCAGGAGGAAAATCCGTCATTGTTCCTACCACCGCCGCAAATGGCTACAAAATCACTGCAAACCAATTAAAACAAGCTATTACCCCAAAAACTAAATTATTTGTCCTCAACAGCCCTTCTAACCCCACAGGGGCAGTGTATAGCCCAGAAGAAATCAAGGCTCTAGCCCAAGTAATTATCGACCATGACATCTTGGTAGTATCCGACGAAATTTATGAAAAAATTCTTTATGATGGAGCTACCCATTTAAGCATTGGGGCGGTAAATGAAGAAATTTTTAAACGTACCATCACCAGTAACGGTTTTGCCAAAGCCTATTCCATGACGGGATGGCGTGTCGGTTATGTAGCCGCTCCCACGGAAATTATTAAAGCCATGGTAAAAGTGCAGGGCCATAGTACATCTAACGTATGTACCTTTGCTCAATATGGTGCGATCGCAGCCTTAACCTCATCCCAAGACTGTGTCAAAACCATGTTAGACGCTTTTAGCCAAAGAAGAAAAATTATCTATCAAGCCATCAACAGCATTCCCCACATCAGCGCCCCCATGCCCCAAGGCGCATTTTATCTTTTTGTCGATATAAATGCCACAGGATTAACCTCCCTTGACTTTTGCAAAAAATTACTCCAAGAAGAAAACGTCGCCACCATCCCAGGTATAGCCTTTGGTGAAGATAGATGTATTCGTTTTTCTTACGCCACCGACATGGCATCCATTAACAAAGGATTAGAAAAATTTAGCCAATTTGTCAACAAACTAATTTAGCCCGTAGGGTGGGCATTGCCCACCATTTAACTAACGTGAGTTCGGGATAACATCAGTTAATTAACAATTGACAATAATTAACAAACGATAACCTACCACCTAAAGATACTGAAAACCATTATCCCAAATAGAGGCTAACCATTACATCAAATTCGCTTGATCACTTACAAATGAGTAATATCTTAGTTCAATTTATTGAACGAATCACCGTTAGCCGTGCAATGAATTACACGGTGGGGTCACGAATATACAATCTATTTATAACTGATTATCCGAACTTGCTATGACACCTGATACCTAACACCTTGACAAGACTATAAAATTTATCCCAAACAGAGGTTAACCATTATTTCTTCGCCTTAGGATCGAAAATTTCCAATTCAGATAACCTAAAAGTAATTAACTTATCCCAATTGCCCCCCTCAAATAAAACCGCAGCCTTACCATCAGAAACCCTCTGTACCAAACCTTGAAAATCATGGTAAATATCATCAGGGTTATTCACCTTAACCACAGAACCAGGTAAAATAATCATAACTATAAATCCTCAATAAACAACAAAAAAGGTAACAGAAGTTATCAAACCACTGTCACCCATAACCTAACACCAAAACCTAGTACCTAATAAACTTCAACGTGCCAACGATGTTCTTTTTTCATCTGTTTGCGCATCTCATCCCAATTCATTCCCCTTTTCTCCGCCTCAGCGGTAAAGGTTTCAGAAATAGGAGGTTCCATACCTTTCAAACCACACATATAAACATGGGTATTAGGTTTCTGAATTAGTTCAAATAACTCGTCAGCATATTCGCTTACACGGCTTTGAACATACATTTTTCCACCATCATCGGTTTTTTGTTCCCGACTGATAGCATAAGTTAAACGGAAGTTATCAGAATATTCCTCAGCCATTTTCTCCAATTCTTCTTTATAAAGAATATTTTGAGTGTAAGGAATACCAAAAACTAACCATGCTAAACCTTTAAACTGATAATCAGGATTTAACTCTCTTTCCTTGAACATACGCCATAAAAAGGCACGGAAAGGAGCGATACCAGTACCAGTGGCTAACATAACGATGGTTGCATCTTCATCATCAGGTAAAAGCATTTCTTTACCTACAGGGCCAGTAATAGCTACGTCAGCCCCTTCTTCTAGGTTACAAAGATAGGTAGAACATACACCTTGTACGGTTTCTCCTTCTTCGTTTTGATACTCTAGTTGACGCACACACAAAGAAACTGTCTTATCGTCTAGGTTGTCACCGTGACGGGTAGAAGCGATGGAGTAAAGGCGTAACTTATGGGGTTTACCTTTTTCGTCTTCCCCGGGGGGAATGATACCAATACTTTGACCTTCTAAATAATGTAAATCACCATCAGAAAGATCAAAAGTTAAATGGCGTACAGTACCACTACCGCCTTCGGCTACGAGTTCGTAATTTTCAATACATTTGCCCATAAAAGGATTTTTAGGGCGGTATATATTAACAGGTACTTTTACCTCTTTTTTTTCTTTTTTTTCTTGAGCTTGAGTCATGGGTTTATTGTTCGTAGTTTTTTCAGAACTTGAACTTAGACTTTGAGCTTGAACAGGGGTATTAATACCGATGGGGGTAATGTTAACAATTTTCCCTCCAAGGCGATTAATCCGAGTCATCTCCTGATTCATCCGAGAATAGGGAACAGTGATAAAACTTGTTCCACTCTGACGAATAGGATAGTCTAAATTATTACTTCCTTGTTGAGAAATTCCAACAACCTCAAAGAGGAAACGACGTTCTTCTATTACAGAATTATTGGAAAAGGTTTTTACTGTATTAAATTTTTTCATTGATTGTGATTGCTAAACTCCTTACGCTGATTTTGCTCCTTAATTATTTATCAGTTTCTTGGTCTGCTGCTGCCTCTTGAGGTTCGGCATTTCCCGCTACGGGAGCAACTACACCGATAGGGGAGATGTTAACGATCTTACCGCCTAAACGGTTAATGCGGTTCATTTCCTGATTCATACGAGAATAAGGAACGGCTAAAAATGAATTTCCACTCTTACGAATGGCGTATTCTAAGTTGTTATCTCCCTGTTGGGAAATTCCAGAAACTTCAAATAAAAAACGACGCTCTTCAACGGCGGGATTTTTAGCAAAAGTTTTTACAACCTTGGTATTTCTCATATCTTTAATATACTCCTGATGTTATTAAAGTAATCTAAAGTTTGTCTTAAATCGCTTACTATGTCAAGTTTTCACTACATTGGGGGTAGTTTTTTCTTGATATTTTTAGGCTTAGTTTTAAATCTTACCAAAATTTGTCCTGCTTAGATGTTGAGAGTTATTGAGGTTTCATGGTTTACGAGGGGATGATAATTTTCATTGATAACCATGGGTTGTTATAATAATGTCTAAAAATTTTGACACACCTACCCTATAATTTACTATGAACATATCTGGCTGTTTTCAATTTCTTTTGGGTTTTATCATCGGCATAGTTTTGTTTGGTGGAGGAATAGCTGGAGGTGCTTATTACTTTTTAACGAGGGTTTCTGGTGATCCTAATGATCCTATGGAGTTATACGAAAATCAACAGCCTTCTGAGGAAGAGCCAACGATGACGGAAAATCCTTCTACTGAACCTGAGCCTGAACCCGAACCTGAGCCTGAACCCGAACCTGAACCTGAGGAGGAGTTACCTGAAGGCGCTTATCGCGCTACGGTTACTTGGAATACGGGGCTTATTTTAAGGGCTGAACCTACGGAAAATTCTGAACGGGTTGGGGGGGTTGCTTATAATCAGGAGTTAATTATTTTGGGGAGGAGTGATGATAATGATTGGGATAGGGTAAGGGTTGAGACTACTGGGCAGGAGGCGTGGGTTAAGGCTGGTAATGTTAATCGTATTGATTGATAATGTGATGATTTATAGATAATTGTTATGGTTAAGGGATGCTTAAGGCTAATATGGGATAAAGATAGCTCGTTGTTCATCCATGGTTTTATCTACAAGTAATAAGTCAAATTTCCAAAAGTTGATTAATCAAAGCCAGGTTAATGTTTTTCATTTATCTAATGGGTTGAGTGTTATTCATCAGGATATGCCCCATAGTTCGGTGGTGGTGGCGGATGTTTGGGTTGATGCGGGGGTGAGGAGAGAGCCTGTTGGTTGGTCTGGGATAGCACATTTTTTGGAACATATGATTTTTAAGGGTTCTTTGAATGTGTTACCAGGGGAGTTTGATTTTGTGGTGGAGAACAATGGGGGATTTGCCAATGCGGCTACGAGTTATGATTATGCTCATTTCTTTTTGGTGACGGCGAGTCAGTATATGTCGGCGACTTTGCCTTATTTGGGTGATATTTTGTTACAGGCTCAGATTCCTGATGAGGAGTTTTATTTGGAAAGGGATGTGGTTTTGGAGGAGTTGAGGGGGAGTAATGATGATTATGATTGGTTGGCTTTTCAATGTCTTTCTAATTTGATTTATCCTTGTCATCCTTATGGTCGTTCGGTGTTGGGGGAGGAGGGTTTATTGTTGGAAAATACTCCTAATCAGATGCGTTGTTTTCATAAAACCCATTATCAGCCTGAGCGGATGTCGGTGGTGTTGGTGGGGGATATTCGGGAACAAGATGCGATCGCCCTTATCGAGGATTCTTTTGGTAATTTTGGGGTGCGCTCGGAGTGTCCCCCTGTGGGGTTTGATAGTGAACCGCCCATGGTGGATATTCGCCGTCAACAGTTATGTTTTCCCCGTCTTGAGCAGTCTCGCTTAATTATGGGCTGGAGTGGTCCTGGTATTGATAATCTTGAAGGGGCGATCGCCCTTGACTTGATTTCGATGATTTTGGCTGGGGGAAGAACTTCCCGTTTAGTGCGACAATTGAGGGAAGAAAAACAATTAGTATTAGATATTAGCTGTGATTTTTCCCTACAAAAAGACTCTAGTTTATTTACTATTTCTGCTTATTTATCTCCTCAAAATATAAATAAAATAGAAGAATTTATTCGTCAAGAAATTTATAATCTACAAACAAAATCTATTGATGAAAAAGAACTAGAAAACTTCAAAAAATCTTTAATTCATGACTATATATTTTCCACCGAAACCCCTGAACAATTAGCAGGTATATATGGCTATTATCACGTTTTAAAAGATGCTAAATTAGCTCTCCAATATCCTCAAATATTAATGAATTTATCCGCGGAACAAATAAAATGTTACGTCTCCCAATACCTTTGTCCCCAATATTATGCCGTGTGTGAGGTACATGGTAGTTAATAACGGGCAATGGGGATAATATTTGAAATACTAAGTTGTTTGAATAATTCAAATACATTTCATCCCCTAATTAAGCACTGCCAAAAATTTTATAACCCCTAATGCTGATCATTACATCACTTTCTCTCCCCGAATAGATTTATCTAACAATTCCATGGGATGAAAAACAGAAATATTATGCCCTTGTTTTGCTAAATGTTTAGTAATTTGTAACGCACAACCGGGGTTAGGAGAGGCGATCGCCCTTGCCCCCGTATTGAGTAAATTACGCACTTTTTGTTCGCCTAATTCGTCAGCAACTTCAGGTTGTAACATATTATAAACTCCCGCACTACCACAACATAAGGCAGCGTCGAGGGGTTCTTTTAATTCAATATTGGGAATCATGTTAAGTAATTTACGGGGCTGTAAACTGATTTTTTGACCATGGAGCAGGTGACAGGCATCCTGATATACAAGGGTAAATTTATCCTCCGTAATAGCACTCAGAGGGGCTGTGAAATCAATTTCTGCAAGGAACTCTTGCACATCACGAACCTTACTGACAAACTTTTGGGCTTTAGGTAAATATTCAGGATCATCGGCTAAAATGTGGGCATATTCCTTGAGGGTGTGTCCACAACCTGCAGCGTTGATGATAATGTAATCCACATCGGTATCGGCAAAACTATCAATCATCTGACGGGCTAAGGCTTGGGCTTGATTTTCTTGGCCCTGGTGCGCTGGGAGCGCAGAGCAACAACCCTGGGAAGGGGGTATCACAACTTCACAGCCATTGGCGGTTAACACCCTGACGGTGGCTTCATTGACGGAATCAAAAAAGAGTCTTTGCACACAGCCTAAAATAACTCCTACTCGATATTTTTTATCTGTTTGACTGGGGATAGTATAAGGATATTTTTTGTTAATGGTTTTAAGGCTAATTTTTGGCAAAATAGATTCCATCGCCTCCATGCGGGGAAAGGGTTTGAGGAGTTTAATTTTTCTCACGAGGGTTTGTAATCCTGATACTTGGTAAAGCCACAACAGAGGTAGGAAAAAGCCTAGTCTTTTGGGATAGGGGAAAAGATTAAAAATGATGAAACGCAGAAATTTTTCCCATGGGTTACGGGGTTGATTTCTTTCCACTTGGGGGCGAGTTTTGGCAATAAGTTGGTCGTATTGTACCCCTGATGGACAGGTACTTACACAGGCAAGGCAACCTAAGCAACTGTCGAAGTGTTGGGCGGTAGCTTGATTTAAACTAGCCTCTCCTTTATTGATGGCATCCATGAGGTAGATTCTTCCCCTCGGGGAGTCCATTTCTTTACCGATGATGCGATAACTAGGGCAGGTGGAAAGACAGAAGCCACAATGGACGCATTGATCGATTAATTCTTGGGAGGGGGGGTTTTTGTAGTCAAATCCTTTCAAGTTTTTGTCGTTGGTGACGGGAATTTGTGAGGGGTTGCTTACATTCATGGATGATTTTTTCACAGTGGTTGACTGGGAATATGTTTTAATTAATTATATCGAGTCATGTTTGTATTTTTTTAGGGTGTATTATGTTTTTGCAAGAGTTATTTTTTGTTTGTGAGGAAGCCTCTAAGCAACCTGTGGCTTTTGTGGGGGGTTTTGTGGCTGGAGTTTTACGGTTAGATATTCATGATGAGCCTTTATCTTCTTGGTTAAAGCAGGGAATAGGCAATGGGCAATAGGCAATGGTTTTTTATCTTCCTATTTTGAATTACCCCTGCCCCTAATAAAGAGGGGACTAGGATTTTTAATTATCAATTATCCATTTTCAATTATCAATTATCAATTAAAAAACGATGGCAGAGGCAAGTAATAATATTCGCATTGAAAAAGACAGTATGGGTGAAGTACAGGTGAAGGGCGATCGCCTCTGGGGCGCTCAAACCCAACGCTCGTTACACCATTTTTCTATCGGGGAGGATATGATGCCCATGGAAGTAATTCGGGCTTTTGCCATCCTCAAAAAAGCCTCTGCTTTGGCTAACTGTGATTTGGGTTGTTTGGACAAAAAAAAGGCGGATTTAATCTCCCTTGCCTGTGAGGAAATTTTGGCAAGGAAATGGGATGATCATTTTCCTTTGTATGTATGGATGACGGGCAGTGGCACTCAATCGAATATGAATGTCAATGAAGTTATCGCTAACCGTGCTATTCAGATGGTAGGCGGTGAATTGGGTTCAAAAAATCCTATCCATCCCAATGATGATGTCAATATGTCTCAATCTTCCAATGATACCTTTCCCACTGCTATGCACATCGCCAGTGCGATCGCCCTTAATAGCCGTTTAATCCCCAAAGTAACCAAACTAAGGGATGCCCTACACCAAAAAGCCCAAGCATGGCAAGATATTATCAAAATCGGTAGAACCCACCTCCAAGATGCCGTACCCCTAAGCCTAGGACAAGAATTTTCAGGATATGTAGGAATGCTTGATGATAACCTACAACGCCTTAACAACATCCTACCCGAAATCTATCAAATAGCCCTCGGAGGCACCGCCCTAGGCACAGGAATCAACGCCCCCAAAGGCTTCGCTGAAAAATCCGCCCACCATATCGCCCAACAAACAGGATTACCCTTCATCACCGCCCCCAACAAATTTACCGTGATGGGTTCTCACGATGCCATGGTAATGTTAAGTAGTATCCTCAAAACCCTTGCTTGTTCCCTCTACAAAATAGCCAACGATATACGGCTTCTTGCTTGTGGGCCAAGAGCAGGGTTAAACGAGTTAGAATTACCCGCCAACGAACCAGGTTCATCTATTATGCCAGGTAAGGTAAACCCCACCCAATGCGAGGCTTTGGCGATGGTGGCAGTGCAAGTGATGGGTTATGATACCGCCGTGAGTTTTGCGGGGGCTAGTGGTTATCTCGATATGAATGTATATAAACCGATGATGATTTATAACATCATTCAATCCATCAAAATTTTATCTGACAGCTGTAACAACTTTACCGATTTTACCATTAAGGATATGCAACCCAATCGAGAAAGGATCAATGAATTAGTTAATCAATCTTTGATGTTAGTAACTTCCCTTAGCCCTGTAATCGGTTACGACAAAGCCTCAGAAATTGCTCACCTTGCCCACCATGATAATTTAACCCTCAAGGAAGCTACTTTAAAACTAGGTTACTTGAGTGCGCAGGAATTTGATAAGTGCGTTGATTTAACCAAAATGGCCTATCCTCATCAGTAATATCAAGTCTCCTTGATCACTTACAAATTAGCAATATCAATATCTGAGTTTAACTTATTGAACGAACTACCGTTAGCCGTGTAATTAATTACACGGTGGGGCAACTACTAGGATACAATCTATTGATAACGAACTATTGATAACGAATTCTCGGAACATACAGCGCACCTTAGTTATATATTTTAAACTCTAGCTAACTCTTTCCCCACCAGTTGAGAGCAAAGGTAATTTTTTCCTGATTAGCTAATTTAACCATCGTCTTTTCACCATCATTATTAAATAATTTATTAACATCAACTATGAATCGTTGCTCTGAATCAGTGGTAACAATGACAGTTTTATGATCATTAGGCACTAACATAGTAAGCAAATTATCTTCTTTTTGCTTAAAACGGAAACTTTGACTTCCTAAACCTCCCCCTTTACCAGTGCCGAGGGGACGTAAATTATTGACAGGCACTACTTTGCCATAACCCATCTCAGAAATTAATAATACATTCTCACTTTTATCAACCACCGTTGAACCGATAATTTTTTCCCCCAATCTCAATTTTACTGCCATATTACCCTGTGCAGATTTACCCATGATAGACATATTTTCATCATTGATGGTGTGACGCAATAAACGCCCTCCACTGGTGGCGGTAACTAATTCTTGCCCCTGTTGGGCGATGAATAAAGAATAAAGGCTATCTTTTGGTTTTAGCTTAATGAGGGTAAATCCTCGATTACCGATATTATCTAATTCATCTATGGCAATGCGTTTAATAAATCCTCCTGTGGTTAATAACACAAGACTATGATGTTTATTTTCGGGATGAATCGTGATGTAGTTGATGGGTTGATGATTGTCTTTAGTGGCACTATAGGAGATTAATCTTTTGATGATTTGTTTGGTGGGGTGGCGGGGTATATCATCCACACTGAGGGGATAGGCTTTTCCACTGTCAAGGATAACGATAATTTCTTGTTTGTCTTTAATTCGTTGTTGATGGATGATTAAATCAGTGTTTTGCTTAATCATGGGTTGAGATGCGATCGCACTTTGGGGCTGCCAATAAATTTTCCCCTTAGCACTAATTTGCACCATGGCATCATCGGTTAATTCTTGACTGGTAATCAAAGGAAGGGTGGGGCTTTGAGATTTAGTTTTTTTACTAGATGTTTTGGCACTAGGGGGAGTGTTAGTTACGGTAATAATCTTAGTACGACGGTTATCACCAAATTTGCGTTTATAGCTACGTAATTCTTTTTTAAGAGCTTTTAAAAATTCTTTTTTATCATCCAATAATTCTTTTAGTTGATTAATACGAGTTTCCAAATCGTCATATTCCTGCTCAATTTTCTGTCTTTCTAACCCTGTAAGACGACGCAGGGGCATGGCAAGAATTGAATTTGCTTGGGCTTCGTTAATCTCAAGGGCAGATTTAAGGGTAGTTTTGGCGGTAGTGCCATCGGGGGCATGACGTAAAATATCAATGACGGTATCTAAGTTATCTAAGGCTTTGATTAACCCGGCCAAAAGATTGGTTTTATCCTGTTTATCTTCTAATTCGTAGTTATATTGCCTGGTGAGGGTTTCTTCTCTAAACTGTAAAAATTCTTGTAATACTTCCTTTAAGGATAATTGACAGGGTTTATTATTGACTAAACCTAGCAAAATTACCCCAAAATTACTTTGCAGTGCTGTTTGTCGATACAGTTGATTAAGAATTAGTTGAGGGTTACCATCTCTTTTTAATTCTATCACCACACGGATGCCAGTGCGATCGCTCTCATCCCGTATATCGGCAATGTCGTTTATCTTGCCCTGATTAACTAAATCTGCTACCTTTTCAATCCATCCCGCTTTATTTACCTGAAAGGGTAACTCAGTAACGATAATGGCAGTTTTGGAGCGACTGCGTTTTTTCTGGGGTTTTAACTCTTCGATGGTAGCCACCCCCCGCACGGGAATAATACCTTTACCTGTCAAATAAGCATCTCTGATGCCTTTACCGTCAATAATTTCTCCCCCCGTGGGAAAATCAGGCCCAGGAATTAATTTCATCAGTTTTTCATCGCTGATGTCTGGTTGATCAATTAAAGCAATTAAACCATCTACAATTTCATTAAGATTATGGGGTGGAATATTGGTTGCCATGCCCACGGCGATACCTGAACAACCATTGAGGAGCAAAATGGGCAGTTTTGCGGGTAAAACAACGGGTTCTTGCTGAGAATTATCAAAATTGGCACTAAAGTCCACCGTAGATTCATTTACTTCCTCTAGCATGGTTTCAAAGGCGATCGCCCCCAACCTCGTCTCAGTGTAACGCATAGCAGCAGCAGGATCATTATCCACACTACCAAAATTCCCATGACCTGCCAAGAGGGGATAACGACTAGAAAAGTCCTGTACCAACCGTACCATGGCATCATACACCGCCTGATCACCATGGGGATGATATTTTCCCAACACATCCCCCACAACCCTTGCACACTTACGAAAAGGGCGATCGGGGCTTAATCCTAACTCATACATCGCATACAAAATCCGCCGATGCACAGGTTTTAAACCATCTCGCACATCAGGCAAAGCCCTTCCCACAATCACACTCATGGCATATTCCAAATATGAGCGCTCCATTTCTGTATGTAGTGCCGTGGAAATAATTTGACCTTGATTCAGTAAGTTTAATTGTTCAACCATGAGTATTATTGCTCAGTTAGTACGCTATGAGTGTAATATGACTATTTTTTAGAGATTAGCAAACAAATTGCAAATTATACACTTTTTCTCAAAAACAAATAAAAACATCGCCCATAAAACCATGTAAAAAAACCATTACTTTTAATATTTTGTCACCCGTCATAACACGTAATAAATACTGCCGTAAAATATCCTTGAAATTATTTAAAATTTACCAAAATTACAATATAGCAACAAAAAAAACACGTATAAACACTTATAAATAATCATTATTTTTCTCCACCTAGAAACATAATAAAATTGCTATATATATTCCCAAATCTAAAAAAAATATAAATAAATTCTCTTTTTTGTGGATACTTAAACACTTAATAAATTATACTTAAGTATATTGGTGATTACCCCCATTAATATCCGTAGTCGTTTCCCCTATCTCTTACCAACAGATAATTCCAATAATTCTATGAAAAAATATTGTTCACCGTTAAATAATTTCTTACCCCTGATTTTTCCCCTAGGATTATTGATTACCGTGGGGGTTTTTTCTAAACCTGTTTCCGCCGCTTCCTTAGTAACAATTGGACATTTTTTCCCAGGGAAAAATACCTGCGGTACATTTTTATGCGATGTTGGACAACAGCTTAATCCTGTGGAAGAAATTGCTCCTTTAATCATTAAAGCTGATGGCAATGTTACTAATATAAATAATAATTGGACTTTAGAAAACAATGATTTATCTTCCCTTGTCGATCTCGAAAATGATTTTTTAATTAGAGGTAGTACTATAGAAGGTAACATCAATAAACGTGGTAAAAATATTGTTGGTAATGATGAGGATAGTAGTAATGGAAATTTTACCTATCAAGGAGATGATTTAGAAATTAAATATTGGGCGGCTAAAGGGGGAAATCAGTTTACTTTGTTATGGCAAGTGGAAACAACTCAAAGGAATATAGGGGGGGCTTGTAGTGATGCCACAAATTTTTATACTTCTCAATGTTTAAGAGCAGCCGTTGCTCTAAATCCTTTTCAGTCTGTGATTTGGACAACAACCCCCATCAATGAGCTTGATATATCTAATTCTCCCAACAAGTCTATAACCAAGGGAAATGCTTTATCTAATTTTATCCTTTACGGTGGAGTAAGTCAGAAAGATGACGAGCCCAAAGAAATTCCTGAACCGAATCTCGTTACTTCCTGTTTTTTACTATTTGGTTTAGTTAGTACATGGAAAATATGGGCTAAACGTAGTTTAAATGCCGTTCAAAAGGGCTAACAGTCACTTGTTTGATTCAAAACTGAGAGAAAATAAGTGAAATATTAAAAAATGTAACGAAAATAATCATTAGATAAAAAAAGACCTTAGAAATCAATCAGGATAAAGCAATAATCAATTCATATAGCATAGTTTTCAAGAAAAGTTGTAACGAAATATTGCAAAAACCTTCATTTCCATTTTAGTTATCTTATACTAACAATATAGAAAAAATATCTATTGCTTCCAAATCTTCGTGACTAGGGAGGGAAATAGATTTAGATAAAATCTTTGTTGTCTTTAATAAATAGAAGGAGTACCATATAATGCAAATATCCCATCGAGACGGTTGGCAGGGTAACTACTTAGTGGCGATCGCCAAAAACTTCCTACTATGGACATTAACCCTTACAGTATGTTTTTTAGTGGTAGGATTTCCCGTGGTAGTAATTTTAATGACCTTGGGAGTATTAGGAGCGATCATCCTACAGTCAATTTTACCAGCGAGCGCCATTCTAGTGGTATCAGGCAGTATATTAGGCTCTACGGCGGTAGCGATTTTAGTTAGTTCCTTACTCTTAACCTTAAAAGGAATTGATCCCCATGATGTAAAATGGCTTGGTTGGTTACATGATCACGAAGCAAAACAGCAAATACTACCCTTATATGCTTCTTGCCCCCTCACTTGTGATATTAACCATATTTAGTCTCCCTCAAGAGTAAGTTTGTAAATATTTCATGATGATTAGAAAGCTAAACCCGACTATCCATCGGGTTTTTTTCATGGACGATTATCAAAACGGGACTGGGCGGAATCGAACCACCGGCCCAGTGCTTAGGAGGCACTTGCTCTATCCTACTGAGCTACAGCCCCAATCTAAAGTTATATTGTACCGTAAATTATCTTCTGTGCCAAAAATTCACCCTCGATAGAGTAGTGATTTAAGAAAAAATTGCGGTAAAACCATCATTCTTTTCCAGCGCCAAGGCTCTTGATAAAGACGATATAACCACTCTAAATTGTTATCGCAAAAGAATTTTGGAGCTCTTTGTTTAACCCCACCCCAAATGTCGAAACTACCTCCTACCCCAATCCAAACAGCATGGGGGGCAAGGTGACGGTGTTTAGCTATCCATTCTTCTTGGCGTGGCACTCCTAAACCTACTAAAATTAGTTTAGGTTGGACTTGTTTAATTGTTTCGTACCATGCTGATAAATCGGGTTCTGTTAAAAAACCGTGGTTGTTGATAATATTGATATTAGGTATGGTGGAGCGAAATTTTGTAGCGGCTCGATCCGTTACCCCAGGGGAAGCACCGTAAAAACAAATGGGATAATTTTCCCCCCGTTGTCCCAATGTTTTAACTAAAGATTCTGCTAACTCGATTCCCGCCACTCTTTTTTGTGATTGTCCCCTTTGCTTGAGATAAATTACTACTCCCGAGCCGTCAGGCACCACCAAATCAGCTTTCTGGATATATTCTTTGAGGGCTTTATTCTTTTGCGCCATCATCGCCATTTCCGAATTCATGGTGATAACATGGGTTCCCATATGGTTATAAATGCGATCGCACAGCCACCCCAGATAATCATCACTCAAATGAATAGGCAAATCAAAAACAGAAAAAGTTTTCATCAAATTTTCACAGCAAAAATCAACAAACCTTAAGATATTATCGCAAAATTAATTATCAAAATACCAAAATCACAAAACAAGATTTTCACCATTCAAGATAATAGAAAAAAAATCATAATTAAGTTAAACTAGAAAAGTTGCAAAATTCACATATCTAGGATGTCGGGTGTTTCTGACAGAGAAATTTTAATCGCCTAGATAGAGGATAAACCCGAATAAAGGAGAAAATCAAATGCCAGTAGTTAGCTTAAAAGAGCTATTAGACTCTGGTGTTCACTTTGGACACCAAACCCGCCGTTGGAATCCCAAGATGTCTCAGTACATCTACACCGCCAGAAATGGGGTTCATATCATTGACCTAGTACAAACCGCCCAATTAATGGACGAGGCTTATAACTACGTCAAAAAAGCCGCTGAAAGTGGTAAAAAAGTATTATTTGTTGGTACTAAGCGTCAAGCCGCCGGTATCATCGCCCAAGAAGCCTCCCGTTGTGGTGCATTCTACATTAACCAACGTTGGTTAGGGGGAATGCTAACTAACTGGGAAACCATTAAAGCCCGTGTTGCTCACCTCAAAGACTTAGAAGCCCTCGAAGAAAGTGGAGCTTTAGACAGAAGACCTAAAAAAGAAGCCTCTGTGTTACGTCGTGAGTTAACCAAACTCAGAAAATACCTCGGTGGTATCAAAGACATGAACAGAATTCCTGATCTTGTTATCATCGTTGATATTCGTCGTGAGCATAATGCCATTAAGGAATGTCAAAAACTTAATCTTCCCGTGGTATCTATGTTAGACACTAACTGTAACCCTGAGTTAGTTGATTTACCTATCCCCGCCAATGATGATGCTATTCGCTCGATCAAATTAATTGTCGGTAAATTAGCTGACGCTATTTATGAAGGACGTTACGGTAAAGCCGTGGCCGATGGCACTGTAGATGAGTTTCTTGAGTCTGTAGAAACCGTTGAAGATCAAGATTATGATGATGACGATTACTCTGACACCGAAGATGGTGGCGAAGAGGAGTAATTTTTCTTGATTGACAACTGAACCGTTGACAATGTAACTTTTACTTACTGTTGATCGTGTCTATAACTTAGATACTTTTAATGGTGAGTAAAATTTGTTTTTGATTTCCGTTATGTGTTGAAAAAACAAATCCTGTTTCCAGAAAAACTAAAAGCATGGGACTCGATTTGTGTAATGATTATTTAAGATAATTTTTAAGATTTAATACAAATTAAAGTAGTTAATTATGGCAGAAATATCAGCAAAGCAAGTAAAAGAGCTTAGAGATAAAACCAATGCAGGGATGATGGACTGCAAAAAAGCCTTAAAAGAAAGTGATGGCGACATGGCAAAGGCCATGGAGTGGTTACGTCAAAAGGGTATTACCTCCGCTGAGAAAAAAGCTGGTAGAGTTGCCGCCGAAGGTATTGTAGAAAGCTATATCCACACTGGTGGACGTATTGGCGTAATTGTGGAAGTTAACTGCGAAACTGATTTCGTAGCTAGAAGGGAAGATTTCCAAACCCTTGCTAAAAATATTGCGATGCAAATTGCAGCTTGTCCTAACGTGGAATATATTAAGGTTGCTGATATTCCTCAAGAAATTGTGGATGAGGAAAAAGCCATCGAAATGGGCCGTGATGATTTAGGTAATAAGCCCGATAACATTAAGGAAAAAATTGTAGAAGGTAGAATCCAAAAACGTTTGGGCGAAATGTGTTTACTTTCTCAGCCTTATGTAAGGGATCAAAGTATTACCGTTGAGGAGTTAATTACTCAGCAAGTAGCGACTATTGGGGAAAATATTCAAGTCCGTCGTTTTGCTCGTTTTATTTTAGGTGAAGGTATCGAGAAGGAAGAAACTAATTTCGCTGAAGAAGTTGCCGCTCAAACAGGTGGCGCTATCTAGCTAGGTTTTTGGTTTGTGGTTGAAAACTTGATAATTTTTTCCCCCTTTGCCTGATGGTTACTCCCTTTTGGGGAGGGAGGGGGATTTTAATTGTCTATTGTTGTTTATCGATGTAGAGTATGGGTTGTTATGGCTAAGTCAATCAAACAGTTACGCAGTGATTTGGCGGTGTTGGATACTGAGGTTAGGTTATTGGCTGGGGAGTTGTATGGTTTATATCAATTGTATGTGGAACATTTTTTCCCTGTGTTGGGAAAACAGTTGGTGTTGGCTAGTTATCAAATATGTACTCAAAAGTATCCTGATTGTTTTTTGGCTTTGAGTTATCAGCAAAAGGTTGATTTACAGCGAAAAATTAAGGATTTGGGTGGAGATTTTTTGGTGAGGTTATCTGGTTATTTGGCAGAAATTGATATTCCTGATGATCAGCTTTTTAATGATTTCCCTCGGTTTTTAACGGGGGTTACTCCTGAGGAGATTAATAATTTGGAAGCTAGTATTGAGGGGTTGAATTCGGAAGAAAGTCTTTTTTCTGATGTTTTAAATCCTGATGATATTTTACATTTTTATGGGGAAATTGAGGATTGTTTGGGAGAGGTTTTAACGGATATTTCTGCGGGGGGTAATGATTTATTGAAGGAGTATAATATTCTTCCTGCCCAAATTCCTGCTAAGGTGTTGGAAATGGCTCTGAAGACGAAGGATAGTTCTAAGGGTATTGCTGATTCTCCTAATTTGATTAGTTTGGTGGTGGAAAAGGAGGATATTTCTAGTAAAGAGATTAAGGATATTACCCCTGTGGTGGCTATTTGTTTACGGTTGGGGGAAATTGAGTTTGCTGATGTTGGTTTAAGAGGCGATCGCACCAAAATTATTGCCCTCATTGATAAGTTAATGGATTTACAAAAACGTTATCAACGTACTACAAGGTTGTATGCCATCGCACAGGCTCAATCTCAGTGGCGTAGTTGTTGGAGTGATGAAAACTAAAGTAATTGACAATGAACAATGGACAATGGAAAATTAAATGTAGATTATAAAGATTAATTATTCCCATAGAACTGGGATTTATAACGAATAACTAATGGAAATTAATATTAATCATAGTTTCATTTAGTGGTTAATTCAAGCGATATATAAGATTCATGAAAGAAGAAAAACAGAAAAAAATAGTTATTCCTAATTTGATTGTGGGCTTAGGAAACCCTGAGCCTAAATATGACAAAACTAGACATAATATTGGTTTTGAAATAGTTGATTATTTAGCCGATAAATGGGGTTTT
The DNA here is from genome assembly GCF_015207825.1 of Cyanobacterium stanieri LEGE 03274. Lineage (NCBI taxonomy): Bacteria > Bacillati > Cyanobacteriota > Cyanophyceae > Chroococcales > Geminocystaceae > Cyanobacterium > Cyanobacterium stanieri. The sequence continues at coordinate 36,093 of NZ_JADEWC010000011.1, read as the reverse complement.
AGTTGGCAAAAAAACAACAAGTTTAATGGTTTTTTTTGTGAAGGAATTGCCCCCCATCGTCAAAAGGTAAGACTGCTAAAACCTTTAACTTATATGAATCGCTCAGGGCAGTCAGTAAGAGCGGTAATTGATTGGTATAAGTTGAATCTGGATGATCTTTTAATTGTTTATGATGATATGGATATTCCCCTGGGTAAAATTCGACTAAGGCTCTCTGGCTCAGCAGGGGGTCATAATGGAATGAAATCGATTATCAGTCATGTAGGAGGTCAAAAATTTCCCCGTTGTCGCATTGGCATTGGTAAATCTGAGGGAAAAAAAGAAACCATTGGTCATGTTTTAGGTAAATTTTCTTCCGCTGAAACGCCCATTATAGAAGATTTGATGGGAGTGACTCAAGGGGCGATCGAACTTAGTTTAAAGGATGGCGTAGAAAAGGCGATGAGTCTTTATAATTAAATTTTTACATAGAGGTTAATAATCACTGTCAGCCACACAAATTCCCTTGCACTTAATACCATTGGTGGCTGTCCTTTTGCAATGGGGACAAAGAATCTCTTCCTCCTGCTCATTTTCCTCGTTGGATTGAGGTTCTTGGTTTTTTTGATTATTAATCATATCAATTGTAAAGATTTGTATCTATATCTATACTAAGATAGTCATCCACCAAGACGCAACCAAAAATTTGAATAATTCATGGTAACTAGGAATTAGAAAACTTAGTCCCTAACTCTGATTTATCTTGAACAATTTCAAAAACCTGCCCCATGTTAGTCAATTCAAATAACATTTTAATTTGTTCATTGAGGGACATGAGAAATAAACGTCCATTAGCACTCCGTATGTTTTTGAGAGCCTGAACCAATCCCCCCAAACCAGAGCTATCCATGAAAGTGACTTTTTTAAAATCCACCAGAATATAAATTACCCCATCACCGATTAACTTGTTGATGTCTTGTCGAAATTCATTGGCTTTGACTCCATCAAAAATTCCTTCAGGTCTTAAAACTTTTATTTTAGGTAACATTTTCAATCTATAGACACTCTCTATTGTACATTTTAACTAAAATTGACCGTAAAAATACTTAATTTTTCAGCCCTGTAGTGCCAATTCCTTCGATAAATTGTTTTTGTCCCAAAATAAACAACAAAATCACAGGAATAGTTGCAATAACAACTCCCGCCATTAGCAATGACCAATTACTGGTAAATTGTTCTTGAAAAGAAGCAAGGGCGAGTTGAACAGTTTTTAACTGAGGATTGCTAGTAAAAACTAGGGGTTTAAATAAATCATTCCATTCACCAATAAAGGTAAACAAAAATAAGGTGATAACCGCAGGTTTAGCTAGAGGTAATAGAATATGCCAAATAACTTGTAATCGATTCGCCCCGTCTAACTCTGCGGCTTGTTCTAATTCTAGGGGAATGGTACAAAAATATTGTCTCATTAAAAAAATACCAAATCCATTGGCGGCACTAGGTAAAATTAACGCCCAATAGGTATTAATTAAATGGGCATTTCTGAGGATTAAAAAAATAGGAATTACTAATAGTTGAATAGGAATAACAAGGGTAGCTATGATTAATAATAAAATAAAATTTTTGCCTTGAAATTGTAATCTTGCTAAGGCGTATCCCGCTAAAGCAGAAGTAACAATTTGTGAAAAGGTAACGGCGATCGCCACTAGCCCCGAATTAAAAAAAGCTAAGACAAAATCTCCCATCTCCCACGCCTGACGATAAAACTCCCAAGTAAAACCACCACTCTCCCCCCCAGCCGAAAAAGAAGTATATAACACCACAAACAGAGGAGATAAAATTAATACCACCCCCACCATCAAAACCATAAAACTAATGATCTTCAAAAATTTATCCATCAAAAACTCCACTACCATTGCCAACAGTCAAAGAAAAAAACACAACTGCTTTTGATATATATCCTAAAATAATTCTGAACATAATCAGCCCTGAATCAACACCAAAACCGTTAAAATGACATATAATCACTGTGGAAAGTCATTTTTAGATGGTAATGTTTTATAAAAAGGGTTTAAATTTGGTTCTAAGTAGTTTAATTTTTAGTTTAGGATGGAGCGGCAACATATCAGCCCAAGAATCCAACAACACCAACGAAATTAATAACACCTCCCATAACACTCGTGAGCAACTATTACGCCCGAGCCAACCCCAAGAAGTACGCATAGATAACTTAACCTCCATAACCCTACAACAAGCCATTGATATAGCCCTAGAAAACAATAGAGACTTACAAAGGGTAAACTTAGAATTACAAAGATCGAGAGAATCCCTCCGAGCCGCCCAAGCCCAAAAAAGAGTATTCGTAGATGGTACTGCCGACATCACAGAAACAGGCAACCCTAGCCAAGATTTTTTAGGGAATACCAACACCTTTGGAGCAGGAGCAGGAGTAGAAGTAGGTTATAGACTCTCCACAGGAGGACGTATTACCGCCACTATCAACAGAGCCCAACAAGAAATCAGGGTTAGTGAATTGGAAGTAGATAGAATCACTCAAGACACCATCTTTGACGTTTCCACCGCATATTATCAACTGCAAAACAACGATGCCCAAGTAAATATCGCTCAAGCTGCCGTAGAAGACTTTACCCAAACCCTTCGGGATGCTCAACTTTTAGAAAGAGCAGGTTTAGGAACTCGTTTTGATGTACTACAAGCAGAAGTAGATTTAGCCAACGCTAATCAAGCCCTTACTAGAGCCATGGCAGATCAAAAAAATGCCCGTAGGGAATTAGCCCGAATCATTGGAGTACCCGAAACCGTAGAATATTCCTCCGCTGACGAAGTAGAGGAAAGAGGGGAATGGGATTTATCCCTTGAAGAAAGTATTGTTTTGGCCTATGCCAATAGGGAAGAACTAGATCAAATTTTAGCCCTAAGGGAAATAAATAAACAAGATCGGGAAATCGCCCTTTCCCAAAGAAGACCCCAAGTAAATCTATTTGCTAATTATAATTTTAATACGGCTTTTGCCGATAGTCGTCCCCTAGGCATTACGGGTTATAGTGATAGTTACAACATAGGTGCTAGATTACAATGGCGTTTTGTGGATGGGGGAGAAAGTGCAGCTAATGCCCAACAAGAGGAAATTTCTGCCACCATCGAGGAAAGTAATTTTGACGATCGCAAAAGTGCTATTAGATTAGAGGTAGAAACAGCTTTCAATGATTTGATGGCCAATAAAGATAATATCGCTACCACCGAACAAGCTGCCATCACCGCCACAGAAAGCCTCAGGTTAGCTCGGTTACGTTTTCAAGCGGGGGTGGGTACGCAAACGGACGTTATTAATGCTCAGAGGGCTTTAACGGAGGCTAGGGGCAACTTTTTACAAGCTATTATCGGTTATAACCAATCCCTCAATCGTTTACAAAGGGCAGTGGGGGAATATGATTTGGATGGTGATGGGGAAATAGGGGAATAGGAAAATGGGGGATATTCAATAATTTCCCCTAACCTTTTACTCCGCTACTAGCGTCACTGGGAATGATATATTTTTGTAGGAAAAGGAATAGTATCATCACAGGGGCAATGGAAATAATTGAACCCGCAGCAATTAAGCGCCAATTGAGATCTAAAGAACTGGCTAAAGTGGCTACTCCTAAGGGTAAAGTATAGTAGGCAGGACGATCTAAGACAATGAGGGGCCATAAAAAATCACTCCAAGCACCAATGAAAACGAAGATAGCAAGGGTGACGGTAGCAGGGCGAATGGCTGGTAACATGATGTGCCACCAGATACCTAATTCACTACAACCATCAATTCGGGAGGCTTCTTCTAATTCTTTCGGCACTCCTTCAAAGGCTTGTTTTAAAAGAAAAATGCCAAATGCTGAGGCGAGATTGGGTAGGATAACTCCTAGGTAACTGTTTCTTAGACCGAAGTTGACGGTTAATATATATAGGGGAATCATCACGATTTGGAAAGGTATCATGATGGTTGCTACGATGAGAATAAAAATGATTTTTTTTCCTCGAAAATCTAGTCTTGCTAGGGGATAGGCTGCCAAGGAACAAAATAAAAGGTTAAAGGTTACTGTTAAAATGGCTACTATTATGCTGTTTAAAAGATAGGTTTCAAAGGGGTAGTTTTGCCATACTGAGATAAAGTTTTCGAGGGTGAATTGCTCGGGAATAAAGTTAGGGGGGAAACTAAAAATATCTTCCCCTGCCGATTTGAATGATGTTCCTAGTAACCACAGAAGGGGAAAGAGCATTGCGATCGCAATTACACTTAATATTAAATAATAAATAGTAATTTTAAATGGATTTTTCATTGGTGATTAAAGTTTATTTTTTTATTATAGAAGTTTTAAAAATAACTATTAAAAATAATGCTCTTTTTTATCTCTTATTTATTAATAACAAATATTTATAAAGATAACCCATGGAAACGGAATAAACAAAGTCATAAAAATTATAGTCCATTGTGGTTTTGATGACCATAACTAACCATCTTGAGTAAAACATAAATAATTAATCGTTAATCAAATTGATAACTCCATCAATGGCTTACCCTCTCGAAACTATTTGCCATAGTGATTGTTGCTAAGGGCGATCGCCCCTATCCTCAAAATAGAACATAGCAATATATATTTATTACTACAATAAGTTTACCCCCATAGACTAATCACCATCATAAAAAAAAATCAAATCCAATTATAAATAAAATAACTCAAGAAACATAAAACAAATATTAAAAATTCAGTAAATTTTGACTCAAAACAATAAATGTGAGGTAGAAATTAAGTTGGAAAGGATTTTAATTAGGTTGTGAAATTAAACATATGAAATTAAAAAATAAAGTAGCCATAGTAACTGGAGGCTCAAAAGGAATCGGTAAAGGAGTAGCCGAAGTATTTTCCCAAGAAGGAGCAAAAGTCATCATCGTAGCCAACGGAGCAAAAGATGGAGAAGAAGCCGCATCCGCCATCAAAGCCCAAGGGGGAGATGCCACCTTCATCAAATGTGATGTTTCCAACGAAGAAAACGTCAAAGCAGTGGTAGAACAAACCATCTCCATCTATAAACAAATAGACATATTAGTAAACAACGCCGGTATCGGTACATATAAATCAGTCCTTGACTGTACCAGCGAAGAATGGGATCGCTGTTTAGCCGTCAACCTAAAAGGATATTTTCTCTTTTCAAAATATTGCATTCCCCATATGCAAAAAATCGGTAAAGGTGCCATTATCAATATGTCCTCCGTCCATGCCCACGCCTCCGCCAAAGGTACAGCCCCCTATTGTGCCTCCAAAGGAGCAATTACCGCCCTTACCCGTAACATGGCCCTAGATTATGGTCCAGTGATCAGAGTAAATGCGATCGCCCCAGGATGGGTACTCACCCCCCTCATAGAAGACCTATTCAACAGCTATGACGACCCCATCGCCGTCAGAAAAGAAGTAGAAGAACGCCAAGTCATGAAACGTATCGGCACCCCAGAAGACATCGGTCACGCCTGTACCTTCCTCGCCAGTGACCAAGCCTCCTTCATCACAGGAACTCAACTATTTGTGGACGGAGGACTAACCGCCATCCTCGAAGACTGGTAAAAACACTCCATCCATATCAAAAATCCCATAACTCAAATAAAACCCCAGTGAGATTAACCATCAATCTCACTATCTCCAGTCCCAGCCAAAAAGCTAATCAAAACCTAACCATCATATATTTTCTCACCGAAAAAAACTTATCATGTACACCCACGGCAGAAAACAAGACTGTAGAATTACCCTCGACTACACCTACAAAGGAATGCGCGTCGCCTTCCTAGAAAACAATCTAATGAGAATTGGCATTCTCATCGACAAAGGAGGAGACATCTTTGAAATCACCTACAAACCAAAAGATATAGACTTCCTTTGGCAATCCCCCATCGCCATGCGTCCCCCCTTCACCTCCACCAACGCCCTAGCCGAAGGAGCTTACCACGACTACTACTACGGCGGTTGGCAAGAAATACTCCCCTCCGCAGGATGGTCCTCAGAACCCTACAAAGGTACCTATCAAGGACTACACGGAGAAGTTTCCCTCCTCCCCGTATCCGCCCAAATAATCACCGATACCCCAGAATTAGTAACCCTAAAAACCGAAGTAACCCTCTACAGATCCCCCCTCAAACTAGAAAAACACCTATCCCTTAAAAAAGATACAGCCACCCTCTTTATCAAAGAAAAACTAACCAACACCTCCCCCCACGACTTTGAAATAATGTGGGGTCATCATCCCGTGGTTGGAGAACCCTTCCTTGACACCAGTTGCACCGTCCAAGCCCCCGCTAAAAAAATCGAAGTCATGGCCTACCACCCCAACGGATTATGGACCACAGACAAAGAATTTGACTTTCCCCACGCTCAAAATCGCCGTACAGGACAAATGCAAGACGTAACCAAAATCCTCGGCAAAGAATCCAAATCAGTGGACGTACTCTTTTTCAAAGAACTGCAAGAAGGTTGGTACGGCATCAACAATCATAACCTTAACCTAGGTTTAGGAATGGCATGGGATCATAACCTTTTTAAATACCTATGGATGTGGCAAGTATATCAAGGCCATGACGACTATCCTTGGTACGGAAGAACCTATAACCTAGGGCTAGAACCATTTACCAGCTATCCCCCCGCAGGAATCGACACCGCCATCAAAAACGGTAGTTCCCTGAAAATGAAACCCCATCAAATCATCGAAACAAATTTAGTCACCACCGCCTACGAAGCAACACACATCAAAAAAATAACCCTTGATGGTGTCGTTCACCTCTAAAAATATCTCCCAATCATCAACCCACCCTCAAAACAATTATGAAAATAGCAATTATCGGAGCATCCCAAGGAGTTGGGTATAACCTTCTAACTCTAGCCCTAGAAGAAAATCATCAAGTATCCGCCCTACTCAGAAACCCCAGCAAAATAACCATCGAAAACGATAACCTAACGCTGATTCAAGGGGATATTCGAGATCCTGAAGCAGTCCAAGCCATAGTCAAAAATCAAGATGCTATTTGTATTTGTATCGGTATTCCCCCCACCCGAAAACCCGTAGATGTCTTTTCCATCGGTTCAAAAAATGTCCTACAAGCCATGGCATCAGAATCATACCCCCAAAAATTAATCTCCGTCAGTGGCATAGGAGCAGGGGAAACAAAAGGACATGGAGGCTTTTTGTACGATCGCATCTTAAACCCCCTTCTATTAAAAACAATCTACCAAGATAAAGATCGACAAGAAGAAATCATCAAAAAAAGTAACCTAGATTGGTTAATAGTTCGCCCCGGCTTCCTCACCGACGGTGAAAGAACCCAAAAATATCAAATAATTGACGATTTAACAGGGATCAAAGCAGGAAAAATATCCCGTTTAGACGTAGCCGACTTTATCCTAAAACAACTAACAAACCCCACTCACTTTCACAAAACCCCCCTAATAACCTACTAAAATATTTCGTTTTTTAAAGAAAAAATAAAAAAATATTTTGTATTAGAAAAAAGACACTAAAATTTAGTATCAGCATAAATAAAAAGGAATTCAATCATATGAATCCAGAATTGTCTTTGTATGTCAGTAACGTTAACAACACCTTTGGAGTTGGCCCCGTCGTCCTAATTACTCTTGATGAAAACCTAAACATCGCCTCCGCAGGCCCAAACTTTGAAGCAGGTACATTCTATTCAAGCATCTTAGAATACGATGCCACCACGGGACAATTTATCAGAGACTTTGTACCCCAAGGCACAGAAGTAGAATCTGACTTTGGCATATTTGCTCGAGCCTTTGCCCAAAGATTTCAAAATCAAGAATCGATCTTCTTTTCCTCCGGTATCACCTTCAAAGATGGTATTCTCTACGCCAACGATCAAGGCTATCAAGTCAACGCCAACGATCCCGAAAATACCCGATACGGCAGAATCGTAAAATATGACGCCACCACAGGAGAATTTTTAGGAGAATTTATTTCTGGCTTTGACCTTACCGCCAATGGCTTAAACTTTCCCGAAGATCTACTATTTGGACCTGATGGCGACCTCTATATCAGTGGACTCGGTGGCGGTGGAGTTCAAAAATTTGACGGGGAAACAGGTGCTTACGAAGCAACAATCATTGAAACCAACCCATTCACCAGCAGAGATTTAATTGCTGCAGGGTTAAATTTTGGTCCCGATGGCAATTTATACATCAGTAGCGTTCTCAACGATAACAGTATCATACGCTATAACCTAGAAAGCGGAGCAGTCGAACAGTTTATCTCTCCAGAATTTGCCCCTCAAATTCCTTCTGGCTCAACCTTTACCCCAGATAACCGACTATTTCTCAATGGCACTTTTGTTAGTCTTGATGGTAGTCCTGTTACCATTCAACAGTTTGATGCTCTTACAGGGCAATCCGAAGGATTTTTTGTCCCTCCCAATAACAACGGGGGTTTAACTTCCGCCTCAAGAATGATTTTTGATGGGGAAGGAAATCTGTATGTTAGCGACTTTAATGGTAGTCAGATTGTTAAATTTGACTCTAGTGGCAACCCCGTAGATGGGGGAATTTTTGTTCCCTCAGGTAGTGGCGGTTTAAATAATCCGGGGGGAATCGGTTTTTCTGATGCTTCTCAATCTATTATGACCTATGATGATGCCCTTTCTCTCCTAGAAACCATCTTCAGCCGTAGTTTAGGAGGTTCTGAGAGTCTCTCACCATCATTAATTCCCGCAGGATTTGATAACTCTTTTGGGGCAGAAACTGCACCCTTAGCAGCTAGTAGTAGTCCTTTTGGTTAATTATCAAACAAATTATGGGTGGGAAATACCCACCCTACATGATTACATTTTGGGGTCAATATTCTAAAAGCAAATTATTTTTGATTAATGTGTAAAATACTATCTCTAATCATCTCCGCTTCATCGGAAGCTAACCAAGAAGTAAATTCTCCTATCTGTTGTGGAGTAATCCAATTGGGTTCGCTATAGGCTTCCATCACCTTGGTTTTTACCATACCCTGAATAATTACTTCATTAATTCTTACCCCACTACCTTTCATTTCTTCCATGACGATTTTTGCCATCATTAATTGTCCTGCGGCAGTGATTCCTACGGGGCTAACATTGGCCAACGGTAATTCAGCCGCAGTCCCCCCTAATAGGGTGTAAGTGCTTCCGGGGTTTTTTGCGAGTAAGGGTAAGAAGGTTTTAGCACAGAGAAAATGAGAAGTTAAATTACTGTTTAAATATTGTTCCCAAGTGGCTAAATCAACTTCTGTTAAAGGTTTATTACCTGTCCACCAACCGCCTAAGGATACTAAAACCCCATCTAGGTGTCCAAATTTCTCGACTATCTCATTTTTTAGTTTTTCTGCCCCTTCTAAAGTTCCGATATTTCCTACCATGGGAATATATTTATCGGTGGCCAAATCTCCAAGGGATTGGGCTAACTTTTCCAATGATTCTTTTCTTCTTGAAGGTACAATTACCGTTGCTCCTTTTTTTAGAAATACGGGAACAACCCCTTCTCCAACATTGCCTGAACCACCAGCAATCAAAATTATTTTATTGTCTAGTTTCCCCATTTTTTTCTCCTTAGTTTTTGATCTATATTATTTATAATTATCGTACAGTTAACTACTTTTTTTTACCTTGAGATCGTGAAAAAAATATTAAGATTAATTTATGATAAATCTCAAGATTGTTATGGTAATATGTTTTTGAGGAAAGGAAATTAAATGATTAAGAAAATAATTTTAAAATACTATGAAATCTAATTTTAAGAGTACCGTTGCTCAGGATATAAAAAGAATACATTTTGTTTTAACTTATGCCATCGATAATAGTATTAAGGTATGTCAAAAAATAAATAATGAAAGTAATTTAAACAAAGAATATAAACAAGGATTTATTAATTATTTAAATAGTTTAGTTAACCTATTCCATTCCCATCATACTGTGGAAGATGATAAAATTTTTCCCTATTTTAAAGAGTCTAAATTTTCTATGCCCTATGAAGATCTAGCGAAACAACATGAAGAATTAATTCCTTTATTGGATAAGTTAGAAGATGCTATTAAAGGTATTAATAATGATTTTGATAATCAACTTAAGGTTAATAATTTAAGGGAAAGTTTAGAAAATATCCAAAGTTTATGGGCGGAACACTATATTTTAGAAGAACAATATTTGAATGATGAGAATGTGGCGAGACTAATTAATCTGGAACAACAAGCACAATTGTGTTTAGAGTTTGGTAAGTATGCAGGACAACATATCAATCCTGATTATTTAGTTATTCCTTTTATTTTATTTAATTTACCTGCCGATGAACGGGAAGTTATGGCGGAAGTTTTCCCCCCTGTTATTACGCAGGAATTAATCCCTAATCAATGGAAGGAACAATGGATTTCTATGAGTCCTTTTTTTCTAATTAATAATTAAGGGGTGAGTTGATGAATAATCAATTTGAGCAAGAGCAACTCATTAAATCTCAAGTGGCTAAATTTGCTGATGCGGTTAATGTGGGTGATAGAGATTTGTTTATGAGTTTATGGCTACCTGAGGGGGTGTGGACACTTAATCCCCCCATGGATATGGTGGTAACAGGAAAAGAAAATATAGGTAATCTTTTTACTGAATTATTGGATAATTGGGAATTTTTTGTGCAAATGGTACATACAGGGGTTATTGAAATTAAAGGACAAGAGGCGATCGCCCGTTGGTGCATGAGCGAAATAGGCAGAAGCCATCAAGGAAAAGGGTTTCAAAACTATGGAATTTACCAAGATAAATTAGTTTATCAAGATAATCAATGGTTATTTAGTCAAAGAATTTACCATTTTTCATACATAGAAGAACCACAACTTTCGGGCAACGCCTTTAAATTACCCAAAAACTTCTAAGTAGTAAAAGCCTCTATACCTTGAACCGTATCCATAAAATCTCGCATCCCCTTAATCTTACCATTTTCCACCGTCCACACTGCCACTAAATCATTTTCATATTCCTTCCCCGTAGGAATAGCAACCCCCTTCATCTTGCCAATAACTATCACCTTATCTTTATCGGCAAGAAATTCCTGTAAATCAAAACCCTTAACCTTAACTGTATCGTGCATTACCTGAAAAAACTTCTTCACTTCCCCCTTTCCACTCCATACACCACCAAAAGGAACAATTTCCCGAGGGTGAGGCATATCCCATTGTGCATCATCAGTGAGCATACTTAACACCGTGGGAATATCCCCTTTTCCTAAAGCCGCATAAAAACTTTTGACAACTTCTAGGTTTTGATTTTTATCTATATTAGTCATAGTAAGTAATTTCGTTAAATTGTAAGCAAGACTTTAAATATTTCTAAAAGATAACACAAAAAATAGGTAGTATTTTCACATTAATCCTTAAATCAAAAATAAAGAAATAATAATCAGCGCCCTTAACCCCTTATAAACAAAATAAGATAAATGATCAAATTTAAGATATGATTATAGATTGATAAATAAATAATATCTTATGGTCAGCATTCCCTACAATATTCGTCCAAAAGATTGACCATAATCCATAATCAATAAAAGTTTAAGGTGTTAACCAGTAAATTAAAATCCTATATAAATACCAAGGGAAAGTCCCTTACAATCACAACTAACACCAAGGTAAATTTAACCCCTGCTTCTTTTAACAAAAGTGATACAAAAATTATTTTTTCTTAATATTTTAAAAAGAAAACTCTTAACATTTTTTTAATATAAAAAATAAAAAAAACTGGTCTATCATTATAACCAGAGTTATAGATAACTTTATAGAGTTCAACATTTATTAGAAACGAGGTTCATATGTCAGAACAGAAATCAGCAAACAGAGAAACCTGCGAAAAAATGTTTTCATCTATGTTGGATCAAGATTGGAATTCCTTCCAAGCCTGTTTAGCAGACGATGTTTTTTACCGCATTGGCTCAGGAGAAGAAATAAAAGGAAAAGAAAATGTCACCAAAACCCTTCAAGGTTTGTACTCTCAAGTAGAAATGCAAACCCCCGACATCAGACAGGTAATAGATTTACCCGAATCAGATCAAGTTATTTTTGAGTTTGAAGCCCATTATAAATACCTTGAAGACGGGTCAATTTTAAACTTTGCCTGTACCGACGTATTAAGGATGAAAGATAACAAAGTAAATGAATGGCGCGTTTACGTTGACATGAAACCTTACTACGACAAGCAAAAATAAAAAGAAATTAACAAAATATGCTCAGATTCCATCCCATAGAAAGGAGTCTGGGTAAAAATCAGATTTATATTCTCAGATAAGGTCAGAATTTATGACATACAAAAACGCAGTATTAGATGATCAAGACTTACAAGCAGGATTAGCAGGTATAAATCCCAAATTTGGTGATTTTTGTACTAGAGTAGCTGGAGAGGCTTGGGGTTTACCATTAATAGATCAGAAAACCAAGGCTTTAATCACCATCGCCATTGACGTAGTCAACCAAGACCAAACCGGTCCAGGGAGTCCTTTTGCCGCCCATGTAAATATGGCAATGAAGCAAGGAGCAACAAAAGAAGAAATAGAAGAACTATTACTTTTTATGTGTGTTTATGCTGGTTTTAATAAAGCGGCGGGTTGTTTTGGAGTATTAAAAGAAATGTTTTCTGAGTAGTTTCAAGAAATCTAAAATGGAGTAAAAATTCAAAAAATGCCGCAAAAGAAAAGAACTAACTATTATAAAGATTTATCTGCTAATTATTCTCGCCCAGGATTAGTATCACCCGAACTAGGCACTAAGTTAGTGGCAGAGGCTGAAAGAATATTAACTCTCAAGGAAAGTAGCCTACCTGACATCGATTCTAGCTATACTTTAGAGCAAATTGAGCAGGAAAATAAGGACTGGTGGCCTACCCACTGTGAAGCTCTGCGACAGGGTAGAGGAGATATTTTAACAGGAGAATATCGAGATGACTTGATCTATCTTTGTCAAGATGGTCCTTATTATGGTTTGGACGAACAAAAAGAGAGGGAAAAACATTGGTGGGCTTTAATTGCTCAACCTGGTGTCACCATGTGTTGGCCCATTGTGATGTTTTCTGGGGAACATACTTTTTTTGAGTGGAAATGTGTTGATTTGGAAACCAATGAAACCCTTGCCAAAGGTAATGTAACTTGGGTTCGTCGGGGGCATCGGGGGGCTTGTTATCTCAAAACTGAACAGTTGACCTTCTATCGGGATGTGTTTGCTCCTGAATCTTTGATTGAATTAATTACTACCGCTTAGTAGTTTGCCCAATCTGAACAATTATTGTAGTCAATTTTGAGGAAAAAAATTAATGGTATCCATGGATTATTCTAGTCGAGATCAACAGGGTAAGGTATCTTTTTATGTCCTATTGTGGAAAAGGAAAGGTATATCTGTAGAGTTATTTGATAATTATTGGAAAGATGTTCATGGCCCTGTGTGCGCTCGGTTGCCAGGACAACATCAATACTGGCAATTTCATGTGGCCCACAATGAAGGGGGCTTTTGGTATATGCCAGATGATCCCATTAATGGTTCTGCCCCTGAGGAGCAGTTTGATGGTATTGCCGAACTAACTTTTACATCCCCTGCCCAGAGAGATACTTGGTTTAAGGCCGCCGGTATTTTGATGGATGATGAACATAATATATTTAGCAAGGCGATCGGATACAATACCAATCCTGGTAATTCTATTACTTATGTGGATAAAATTCCCGATGGTTGTCCCAATGGAGAGCAAGATCTAGTTAAATATCATACGATGATCCGTAAGGCTGACGGGGTAGGGGTTGCCGAATTTAGACGGTTTGTTAAAGAACGTCTTGTACCGGTTTTTTCTAGTAGCCCTTATATTCTTAAATGTCGTCTTCATTTGTTCGAGGAAATTGATAGTTCTCGTCCTTCTGCGGGGCAGGTTGTCCATACAGAAATACCCGGTCAGCAATACCATGGGGCTTTAGAAATTGCTTTTGCTAGTCAATTAGATGCGGCTTTATTTTTGGAGTCCAATTCTTATCAAAATCTCGCCCAAGAGTCTCGCTCCTACATTAAGCATTTTAAGCCTTTTCCCCAAAGAACCGCCTATACATTTGTCCATGATGATCAAATAACTTTGGCGGGGCAAAGAAGTTCTTTTGTGGCAGATTTAATTAATAGTATTGGGGCTTCTAATCAAGTTAAGGAAAATATCATCAAGTTGATGATGGGTAATGGTTTATCTTTATCTGGGGATGGGGGTAGCACTAGCGAAATTATCCCGGGTAAACGTACTGAGTTGGTTGAGGCCTTATTTTCTAGGGGAGAGGCGTTTGATTCCCAAGGGTTTATTGAATTTTTTACCGATACCCCTGTTTATCAGTTTGGTAATTTTGAGCCTTGTTTGGATAAGGGGGCAATTTTTGAATCTGTCAAATATTTCTTTAGTCAGGTTTCGGCTTTGTACCACGACATTAAGATGATGTGGGAAGTGGGTAGCACGGTTTTTGTGGAAATGGATGTTATGTATTGGCGCAAGGATGGTAGTTTGGTTACCTTGCCTTGTTTTGATATTTGTCGCTTTGAGGGGGAGAAGTTGGCAGAATTGAGAATTTTTATGGATGCGAATCCCGTGGGGGATGCCACTATTCCTGTGGCTGATACTTCTTCGGTGATGACTTTAGCTAATCAGCAACGGTATCAACCCGGGGATGCCATGAAGCGATTTTTCATTGAAAATCCCCTCGGAAGAAAAAGAGTTTTACAAGGTCATACACCAAAATGGGCGATCGCAGGTCCCCGTTGGTCTGCCACGGATTTAAATACTCCTTTTAATAGTGGTTTGAATAATCCTAAATCGGGATTATTGGAAACTTTGCCAGGACGTAAAACCGAAATTGTGACGGCTTTATTTGCCAGAGGAGAGGCTTTTGATTCCCAAGGATTTACGGAATTTTTTGTAGATAATCCTGTATATCAATTTGGTAATTTTGAGCCTTGTTTGGATAAGGGGGCAATTTTTGAATCTGTTAAGTATTTCTTTAGTCAGGTTTCGGCTTTATACCATGACATTAAGATGATGTGGGAAACGGGAAATGTGGTAATTGTGGAAATGGATGTTATGTATTGGCGCAAGGATGGAAGTTTAGTTACTTTGCCCTGTGCTGATATATTCCGTTTTGAAGGGGAAAAGGTAGCCGAATTGAGAATCTTTATGGATGCTAACCCCGTGGGTAATGCTAGTATTCCTGTGAGTGATACTTCTTCGGTGATGACTCTTAAACAGGGTTCTCGATATAAGCCCACAGATGTGATGAAAAAGTTTTTCACCGAACATCCCCAAGGGCAAGAAAGAGTTAGACAAGGATATACACCGAAATGGGCGATCGCCGGTCCCCGTTGGTCAGTACATTCGGAAAATACATATATCCCTCTCCCTCATAATAACGGAAGCGACAATGGTAATAATAACTTCAACTGGCAACAACTAAGAAGTTATCTCAAAGGATTGAACCTCAGTGACTTGGTGCAAATGCTCTCCTCAGAGGAAAACCCCTGAAAGCAAGAACCAATCTCGAATATCACCCCTAACCCCAGCGCACCTTCTAGCCAAACCAGTTCCAGTAAACAAAACCCATCCCTTAATATGATCGAGAGAATATTTCATTTCAATATTAACTGTACTAACCTAGAGCGCTCCTTAGAGTTCTATAAAAAATTAGGATTTCAGGTCATCCTTGACTTTGGAGAAGGCATGGAAAGCAAAGAAATGGCAGAAGCATTCGGTATGGACGTGGCAGACATTCGGGGGGTACATCTACGCCTAGGAGATAATCCTAGTGCCACTCGTATCGATCTTTTAGAGTTCAAAAATCCTAGCCCCACAGGGCAACCCTATCCCCACCTATACCATACAGGCATCGCCAGAATGTGTCTGAAAACCACCGATATTGAAGCAGATTATCAAAACCTAAAAAGCCAAGGAATTGAATTTATTTCTGAACCTAAATTACTTCCAGGCACAACGGTAAAGATTGTTTGTTTTAAAGATCCTGATGGAACTTTTGTTGAACTTTTACAGGGTGATTTTTAGTCATCAAAATAGCTTCCACGGTAATTATTAAAATAAATTAAGAATTGTTACATTTATTTTCTAGTTATCGGGAAGTTACCTAGAATTCCAACAACAATAACTCTCATTATCACACCAAAAATATTTCAATTTAACAATGTCTAAAGGAAAAATAGCTGTAATTATTGAAGAACATTTTGACGCCACCGAATATAAGCGTTTTAATGAGTTCTTTCCCGAACATGGTTACGAAGTAGAATATATCTCACACTTATGGGGTAATGAATCTTTAAAATTCGGTTCTAACCCTGAAAATGATGTAATCGAATTCCATGCCACCGTAACCACAGAAATCAATGATGTTAAACCTTCTGACTATAAAGGTATTATATGTATCGGGGCTTACGCCATGGATCGATTACGCTATCAGGTGAGTGTTAAAAAAGGTCAAAAAAATACCGCTCCTGCGGTGGAATTTCTAAGAAAAGCGGTGCAAGAAAACCAAGCCAAACTAGGAACAATTTGCCATAGTTTATGGTTATTTTGTGCAGATCCTGACTTATTAAAAGGAAAAAAAGTGACCTGCGCCCATAACATTATTTGTGATGTGGAAAATGCGGGGGGCGATGTGGTTTATGAAGGAGATGTAACCGCTGATTTAGTTATTGATGATAACTTAATTACAGGGAAACATCCGGGGGTTGTAGATCAATTTTTAGATGCTTTTTTAGCAGAAATAGAAAAATAAAACCCTAATATATTTAAATTTTTTATGTAGTGTAAAAACTGCTATTTTTTGCAAAAAACAATGTTATTTACCTGAAAAATAGGATACTAAAAATGACCATTTCCATTGATTTTCCCTTTTCTGATTTGATTGCGGGTTACGTAACTAGCCATAATTCTAATGATGATTCTTTTACCATCAAAACCTCTGACGAGAGAGAATTTAAAGTAAAAATTAGCCCCATGGCCTATGCCAAGTTGATTCAAAATTTTGATGAGGCTTATCCCGATGCCACAGGTAATATGCGTTCAATGTTGGAAGTTGGGCGCTTTTTGTTTGTTTACGGCGTTTTTTATCCCGATAGTGAATATTTTGATGCCAAGCAGATTGTTTTTGCAGGACGCAAGAAAAATGATTATGTCTTTGAGAAACAAAATTGGTGGATTAACCAAATCAATGCTCTAGGTAAGTTTTATCTCAAAGCTCAATTTGGGGATGGGGAATTTGACTATCGTAAATATAGAACCTCCCTTTCTATTAGTGGGATTCAATCAGAAACCAGCTTCCGTCAGGAAACCGATACTATTTCTCGTTTAGTATATGGTTTTGCTACGGCGTTTATGATGACGGGTAATGATAGTTTCCTCAAAGCGGCGGAAAGGGGAACGGAATATTTACGGGAACATATGAAGTTTGAGGATCTCGATGAGGGAATTGTTTATTGGTATCATGGTATTGATGTTAATGGCGATCGTGAAGAGAAAATATTTGCTTCGGAATTTGGGGATGACTATGATGCTATTCCTGCCTATGAACAAATCTACGCCCTCGCCGGCCCCATTCAAACCTACCGTTGTACGGGCGATCGTCGCATCATGGAGGATACCGAAAAAACCATCAAGCTGTTTAACGAATTTTTCTTAGATAAAGGGGAACATGGTAGCTATTTTTCTCACCTAGACCCCATCATGTTAGACCCCCTGAGCGACACCCTAGGACGCAATAAAGGGCGTAAAAATTGGAACTCCGTGGGGGATCATGCTCCTGCCTATTTGATCAATCTCTGGTTAGCTACGGGCAAACAGGAGTATGCTGATATGTTGGAAGATACCTTTGACACCATTGCCAAATATTTCCCTGATTTTGGTAATAGTCCCTTTGTACAGGAGAAATTTTATCAAGATTGGACTCCCGACAAAACTTGGGGATGGCAACAGGACAGGGGTGTAGTAGGGCATAACTACAAAATTGCCTGGAATTTGATGAGGATGCAAAGCCTCAAAGCAAAAGATGAATATGTGGAACTTGCCAAAAAGATTGCTGACTTGATGAACGAACACGGGAGCGATCGCCAACGGGGCGGATGCTATGACGTAGTAGAAAGAATCGTTCCCGAAGGAGAAAAATATCATCGCTATGTATGGCACGATCGCAAACCCTGGTGGCAACAAGAACAAATGATCCTCGCTTACTTCATCCTTGCGGGGGTACTAGATGATCAAGACTACCATCGCCTTGCCCGTGAATCATCTGCTTTCTATAACGCTTGGTTCTTGGATTTAGAAGACGGTGGAGTTTACTTCAACGTCCTAGCCAACGGCATTCCCTTCCTTGCAGGAGGTAACGAAAGAGGTAAAGGAAGTCACTCCATGAGTGGTTATCACTCCTTTGAACTTTGCTATCTTGCCGCCGTATATACCAATCTCTTGGTAGTTAAGCAACCCATGGACTTCTACTTTAAACCCATCCCTGGCGGATTTGAAGACGATATTTTAAGGGTATCCCCCGATATTTTACCCTCGGGTAGTATCAAAATTGAACGAGTAGAAATTGATGGTGAACCCTACAGCAACTTTGATGCCGATGCCTTAACGGTGAAGTTACCCAAAACCGACAGCCGAGTCAAAGTAAAAGTAACTATCGCCCCTGTATAGAAACATCCATGACAGGTACTATACCTGTCATTCTCTTTTGTCCAAACTATTAAACCTGTGTAATGGAAATCAATATTAAGAAAAAAGACGATCTACAAATTGCCACCATTCAAGGAGATATAGACTCCTCCGTTGCCTCAGAAGTGACAGAAACCATTGTTCCCCTAGTCACCGAAAACGCCAAAATTATTCTCGATATGACAGGGGTAGAATATATGTCCAGCGCAGGGCTGAGGATTTTACTTTCTACCTACCGCCAAGCCACTGCCAAAGAAGCTCAATTAATTTTGGTGGGATTATCGGAAGACATCAAAGATACCATGTCCGTGACAGGATTCCTCGATTTTTTCACCGTCAGTGATTCCATTGATGATGCCAAAAAACAACTAGAAGGATAGGTTTAACCGTTTTCCTAACTGCAAAAATTAAAAGCAAGAATAACAATGCAAAGAATTGATGTCCACCCAACCCATACCCATGGGAAATTTAAACTAAGACGAGGAAACCCTGCCCCTTTTGGTGCCACCTTTGTGCCGGGGGGAGTAAACTTTTCTATTTTCTCTAGTCATGCCACCTCCTGCACTTTGGTGTTATTTGAAAAACACGCCCCTAAACCTTTTGGAGAGATACCCTTTCCTGATGAGTTTAGAATCGGTAATGTTTACTCGATGATTGTCTTTGATTTGGACTATGAAAACATCGAATATGGTTATCGTATGGATGGCCCGAATAACTTCCAAGAAGGTCACTGGTTTGATAAAAATAAGGTATTACTAGATCCCTACGCCAAAATTATTGGCGGACGTGATGTGTGGGGAACTCCCCCTGACTGGGATGATATGTACCACCATCGAGCGCGCATAGCCTTTGATGATTTTGACTGGGAAGACGATCGCCCCTTAGAAATAGCCCCCGAGGATCAGATTATCTACGAAATGCACGTCCGTAGCTTCACCAAACATCAATCCTCCGCCATCAAAGAAAGCCATAGGGGTACTTTTGCAGGGATTCGGGACAAAATTCCCTACCTCAAAGAATTAGGGGTCAATGCCATCGAACTGATGCCCGTCTATGAATTTGATGAATTTGAAAACAGTCGCCCCAACCCCACCACTGGAGAAACCCTTTATAACTACTGGGGATATAGCACCGTGGGCTTTTTCTCCCCCAAGGCAGGTTACGCCGCCACAGGTAAATTTGGGATGCAGGTGGACGAACTCAAAGCCATGGTCAAGGAATTACACAAAAATGGCATTGAAGTAATCCTCGACGTGGTATTTAACCACACCGCCGAAGGCAACGAACGGGGGCCCACCATTTCTTTCCGAGGCATTGATAACAAAACCTACTATATGCTTACCCCCGAGGGTTATTATTACAACTTTAGTGGTTGCGGTAATACCCTTAACTGTAATAACCCCATCGTCCGTGGCATCGTCCTTGATTGTCTCCGTTATTGGGCTTCAGAATACCACATTGACGGGTTTAGGTTTGACCTTGCTTCCATTTTAGGTCGAGATCCCTGGGGCGCTCCTTTATCTAATCCTCCCCTGCTCGAAACCTTAGCTTTTGACCCTATTTTGGCAAAATGTAAACTCATTGCTGAAGCATGGGATGCAGGGGGTTTATATCAGGTGGGTTCTTTCCCTGCTTACGGCAGATGGGGAGAATGGAACGGTAAATATCGGGATGCCATCCGTAAGTTTCTCAAGGCGGATACCACCGTAGGGGAAATGGCTCAACGGTTACAGGGTTCGCCAGATCTCTATGAAGGGGCGGGAAGGGCGCCTGCTACCTCCATTAACTTCATCACCGCCCACGATGGTTTTACCCTCATGGACATGGTTTCCTATAACGGGAAGCACAATGAAGCCAATGGGGAAAATAACAATGATGGTAGTAATGATAATGATAGTTGGAACTGCGGTTGGGAAGGGGAAACCGACAACGAATATATCAACGCCCTGCGTCATCGTCAAATTAAAAATGCGATCGCCCTGTTGATGGTATCCCAAGGAGTGCCGATGATGTTGATGGGGGATGAAATGGGGCGCACCAAATATGGCAACAATAACACCTATTGCCACGACAACGAACTAAACTGGCTCAATTGGGATTTACTCAAACAAAATAACGATATATTCCAGTTCACCAAAAACTGCATCAACTTCCGCAAAGCCCACCCCGTATTGCGTAATACTTGGCATTTCCAAAACCGTGATTATGTGGGCAGTGGCTACGCCGATATTTCTTGGCATGGTACCCAAGCCTGGAACGCTGATTGGTCGGAAGATGCCAAAGCCATCGCCTTTATGTTGTGTGGTAAACACGCCAAGGGTGGCACCGTGGAGGACAATTATATCTATGTCGCCACCAATGTTTATTGGGATGCCCTCTGGTTCGAGATTCCCCAACTTCCCCCCGGGCTTCAATGGCACGTATTCGCCAATACTGCTATGGCTTCCCCCGAAGATAGTTGGACTCCTGGATCTGAACCTGTATTACAAGATCAGTATGGTATGTTAGTGGGCGATCGCTCCACAGTTATTTTAGTGGGCAAATAATTGACAACCTGACCGCTATCTTTGACAATTTAACCTTTGAATTTATTAACACATAGGAGTTTTAACCCATGGCATTAGATTTAACTTTGACCGTAGAAAACGAAATCGCCAAAATCACCCTCGCAGGGGAATTAGATGGTAGCAATGCCGCCGACTTCAAAACCAAAATCGAAGAAGCCGCCGCCGCCGAACCCCAAAAATTAGTCTTATACATGAACGATTTAGAATTCATGGCCAGTGCTGGTTTACGGGTATTGGTGTTTTCCAAACAAAAAATGGGAGCAGGGGTTGATGTCTATGTAGTTGGCGCTGATGAAATGATCATCGAAACCATCGAAAAGACTGGTTTACATCACAGTTTAATTATTCAAGAAACCTTTGCATAATTGATTTAGACCAAATCCGTCCATTAAAGTAAAAGTTCAATTCATTGAACCATTAATCTTTATCCATTACACAGTGGAAGATGACCAACTTTATCGGATTTACTATTACCCATGGGAAAGAAAAGATTAATAATCCTACTTTCTCTATGGTTTTAACAGTTACTCAACAATAATTAATCTGGGTTAGACACGATCTCAAAAAGTTTTGTTTATCCCTTTTTAATTAGACTCGTAAAGTAACGGAGTTTGCAATTTAAAAACCCCTCTACTTCTATTAAAAGTCATGATCGAAACATTAACCGTTCCCGCTAACTTAGATTCCCTCAAACCCATTGCTGAATATGTCATGAAAGTTGCAAAAATGGCAGGGTTAGACAAAAAATCTATGTATAAGTTACGATTAGCGGTAGATGAGTTAGCGACCAATATTGCTAATTATGCCTATGCTGATGATCATGATGGCAAAAAAGATATATCCTTAGAATCAAATATTTCTCAAGATTCCTTGATAATTACCATCACAGATAATGGTATTCCTTTTAATCCCACCAATAAAATAGATGCGGAAATGGAGGTAGTACAAAAACCCATAGAAGAACGCAAAATAGGTGGTTTGGGAATTTTTCTCGCCTTTGATGGGGTGGACGATTTTTCTTATCAGAGGATTGAGCAACAAAATATTAATATATTAACTGTGTATCATCACAGAGATTAAGTGTAATCTATTAAAAACAATACTTTTTTCATAATGACTGTTAATCAAAGGATTCAAGATTTTTTTCAAGAGAGTGTTAGACAATACCCCCAGAAAATAGCACTTTTGACCGATGATGAGCAGTTAACCTATGAGCAGTTGAATATTAAATCTAATCAGTTAGCCCATTATCTGAGAAGTCTGGGCATTGGTTCTCAGGAAGATATGTTAGTGGGGCTATGTTTAGAGAGAAAAGCCCATTTAATCATTTCCCTATGGGCTATTTTAAAAGCAGGGGCGGGTTATGTTCCCCTTGACCCGAATTATCCCCAAGATCGTTTAAGGTTTATGGTGGAGGATTCTGGGTTGTCGGTGATTATTACACAAAGTGCCTTTACCCATTTATTTTCAGGGGATGGAGTTCATTTGGTGAATGGGGATGAGGATGATTTTTCTTCTTTTTCTGGGCAGAATCCTTTCCCTAAGTCTTTGGGGCATAATTTAGCCTATGTTATTTATACTTCAGGTTCTACGGGAGTTCCTAAGGGAGTAGAAATTGAACATCGTAATACCGTTGCTTTTATTGGTTGGGCAACTTCTTTTTTTAGCAGGGAAGAATTAGCGGGGGTATTGGCTTCTACTTCTGTTTGTTTTGATTTATCTGTGTTTGAAATCTTTGTGCCTCTGAGTGTGGGGGGGGCAGTTATTTTGGTGGATAATATTCTTCATTTACCTGAATCACCCCATCGCCATCAAGTTACCCTCATTGATACCGTACCCAGTGCGATCGCCTCTTTAACCAAAATAAAAGGGATTCCTGATTCAGTCAAAACCGTCAACCTAGCAGGGGAAGCCCTCACCAATAACATAGTCCAAGAAGTATATAAACAGGATAATGTAGAAAAAGTTTATAATCTTTATGGGCCTTCCGAAGATACCACCTATTCCACCGTCGCCCTGATTCCGAAAGGTTTTGATGATGTACCCCCCATCGGTAATCCCATCAGTGAAAGCCAAGCCTACCTCCTTGATGATAACCTTGAGCCTGTGGAAAAAGGCATCATCGGCGAAATTTATCTGGCAGGGGCAGGGATTACCCGGGGTTATCGCCACCGCCCCGATTTAACCGCCGAAAGATATTTACCCAATCCCTTTGATGCTCAACCATCGAGAATGTACAAAACAGGAGATTTAGGGGTTTATTTGAATGATGGTCAACTAAAATTTATCGGTCGCCAAGATCAATTAGTTAAATTTCGAGGATTTCGAGTGGAATTAGGAGAAATTGAAGCTACCTTAACACAATATCCCCTTGTAGATCGTTCAGCAGTCATCCTACATCATTTTGCTGATGATGATCAAAGATTAATTGCTTATCTTACCCTGAAAAATCATCAAGATACCTCCCAAATCCTCAAGGATATTCGTCAATATTTAGGGGAAAAACTTCCTCCCCATGAAGTGCCGAGCGGTTTTATGGTTCTCGACAAGTTGCCAGAAACCCTTAACGGGAAAATAAATCGTCGCGCCCTCCCTACTCCCGAACGTCATTTATTGTGGGATAACTCCCCTCATCGCTCCTATGTTGCTCCCCGTGATGCCATGGAACAAGAATTGGCGCAGATATGGGAATCGGTGTTAAAAATTACCCCCGTCGGCATTGAAGATGACTTTTTTGAGTTAGGGGGAAATTCCCTGAGTGCGATCGCCCTTATCCACGACATCAACACAGCATTTAAAACCACCATATCCCTAAACATTTTCCTCGAAAACTCCACCATTTCTTGCTTAAGCAACAACATCAAACAAAACCACCACCCATCATCCCCAACACCACATAACACCCTGCACACAGACATCATCCTAGAACAAAACATCCAACCGCCCATCCCCTTCAACCCCAACGCCCCCCAACAAAACGTCCTCCTTACGGGCGCGACAGGCCTATTAGGCAGTTACTTACTCGCCGACTTACTACAGAATACCAACTACCACATATACTGCTTAGTTAGAGCCAAAGATACCTCCCAAGCCCTGCAAAGAATCCAAACCAAACTAACCCAAAAACAACTCTGGCAAACCCCATGGACATCAAGAATAACCCCCCTCATCGGTGACTTAGGCAAACCATTCCTAGGTTTAAGTAGCCAACAAATAGAACATCTTAACCAACATATCGATCTTATTTACCATTGTGGAGCGTGGGTAAACATCGTCTATCCCTACTCCTCCATGAGAGCCGCCAACATAGATAGCACCAGAGAAATCATTAAAATAGCCTGTGAACATCACAGCAAACCCATTTTTTACATCTCCACCACCGATGTATTTTCCTCCCATCAGATTAGAAAAATAACCCTCCATCAACAACCCGATGGAGACGAATTGTGCGGGGGATATGCCCAAACCAAATACGCCGCCGAAGAATTACTACAACAAGCCCAACAAAGAGGATTACCCGTTACCATTTTTCGTCCCACTAACATCATTGAACGTTTTCCATCAAATCCAGACCTTGTCACCGAATTTATACCACGAATGTTCCAAGGTTGTTTACAATTAAAATTATTTCCCCAAATAAATGCGATCGTTAACTTAGTTCCCGTTGACTACGTCAGCAGAGTAATTGTCCATCTTTCCCAAAACCAAACATATCTGAATCAAACCTTTAACATCGTTAACCCCAACCCATCCCACTTCTCAGATATTTTGCAATGGCTAAAAGAACACCATTACCCATTCTCCATTGTTCCCCATGCCACATGGGCAAAACAACTAGAAGAAACCGTTAAAAAAGGAACATCAAACCCCCTAGCACCCTTTGTAAGTTTACTTCATATAGAAAACTTTCTCCAACGATCGCTCGGTTCATTTGAATTTGAATATAACCAAATTCTCCAACAAATATCCCCCCAAATATCCTGTCTTGCCGTAGATAAAGAACTTTTAGACACCTACCTAAGCCATTATATATTCCCCGAGGAAAGCCCATGAAACTAAAGAAAAAAGATACTCCTAAAAAATGCACCTCCATGAAACGATTTAATCAATCCCTCGGTAAAATTACCATGACCAAAACCATCATTGGTGTGGGAGCGATTACACTCTTATTTAACGGCATAGGATACTTTTATCTACGTCAAATCATTCGGGATAATATACTAGGATACGTCACTAGAAACACCAAAATAGTTGTCGAAAGAGAAAGTCAAATCTTCATTGAAGCCGAAAAAAATAACGAAATCTTAAAAGATAGACTCGTTCAAGAAATTAACACCATCAATCCTGAAAATATCCAACGCTTTGATGAAATCGTCCAACGAAGAGAAGACGGCACCATCAGAAATATTCCCCCCCTCGACACCCAAACCACCCCCGGAGTCTTTTTAGGAAGAAATGTCAACATAGACAACGAAATGAGAGATCGAGTCGTTAAATTTTTTGATAACGTGCGCTCCTACGGTTTAGCATGGCAAAAAACCTTCGTTAATACCTATATCCACATCCCCGAAAACGGCATCGTTATCTATATGCCCAACTATCCTTGGACAGAAGAAGCCGAACCCGAAAAAATTGTTACCACCGATGAATCTTTCCAAATTAGCACCCATGAAAACAACCCAGAAAGAGACACCGCTTGGACAAGAATTTACTATGATGCCACCCAAAATGATTGGATGGTGTCTAGCGTTACCCCCATTGACAATGCCCAAGGACAACAAATTGGGAATATTGGTCATGATATTTTGATTGGCGAATTGCAGAATAGAACCGTTAATGATGCCATTGATGGTACTTATAACGTCATTTTTGACCAAAAAGCAAGATTAATCGTCCACCCCCAATTGTTAGCCAGAATCGAAGAAGTACAAAATAGGGAAAACGTTACCGAAGCAGAATTAGATAGTATCGGCAACACCTATGACTTAGACTTTTTCCTTAAATTAATGGATTACATCGATCCCAACGAACCCATTAACGGCACAGTCCAAATTTACGATCGCACCAACAAAGAATACTATATCGTCAGTCAAATAGAAGGGCCAGACTGGTATTGGGTAACCGTAGTACCTCAATCATGGGTAGGTAATCAAGTTTTTATCGTCACCAGGACATTAATTTTAGTGGGCATACTTTCCCTCTCCATCATTATTTTAATTATCTCCTCCCTCATCCGCAACGACATCGAAAAACCCATCAACGAGCTAATGTATGCCACAGAAACTGTCGCCCAAGGCAACCTAAAATATCAAATGAATATCAACCGCCGTGATGAATTAGGACATCTGGCATACTTATTTAATCAAATGGCTCAAAAACTAAGGGATTCCTTCGATTTCCTCGCCAAAACCAACGAAGACTTGGAAACCAGAGTAAAAGAGCGCACCCAAGAATTAGAAGAAGCCAAAGAATTAGCCGAAGATGCCAACCAGGCTAAAAGCTCTTTCCTTGCCAACATGAGCCACGAATTAAGAACCCCCCTTAATGCCATTATTGGTTATGGAGAGCTTTTACAAGAAGAGGCAGAAGATATGGGGGAAGAAGACTTTGTAGAAGACTTGAAAAAAATTCAGGGTGCAGGAAAACACCTCCTAGGTTTAATTAACGACATTCTCGATATTTCCAAAATTGAAGCAGGAAAAATGGAACTTTACCTGGAAGAATTTCAACTATCTTCCGTCATCGAAGAAATTATTCTCACCATTCAACCCCTCATCGAAAAAAATCATAATACCCTTGAAGTTCACTACCCCGAAAATATCGGCACTATGGTGGGAGATGTCACCAAAATTCGTCAAAATATGTTTAATTTGCTTAGTAATGCCAGTAAATTTACCGATAAAGGAACAATAGCCATGACTATCGATAAATATCAACAAGAAGGGGCAGATTGGATTTTCTTTGAAGTAAAAGACACGGGTATTGGCATGACACCTAAGCAACAAGCAAAACTATTTGATGCCTTTTCCCAAGCCGATGCTTCCACCACTAGAAAATATGGTGGTACTGGTTTAGGGTTAACCATCACCAAAAAATTCTGTGAAATGATGGGGGGTTATATTGAGCTTGACAGTGAAGAAGGGGTAGGTACTACTTTTACTATCCATTTACCCGTAGTTGTTCAGGATATTAAAAAACCCGAAATAAACGTAGAGGAAATTATTAACCAGCCCCCCGCAGTCACTGAAAATCATAAGCATATTTTAATTATTGATGATGATGAAACCACCCATGATGTTATTAGGGGTTACTTGAAAAATGATAACTTTACCATCACCGCCACCACCGATCCCGAAAAAGGCTTAGACTTAGTTAGGGAAATCATGCCAGATGTCATTATCTTGGATGTGATCATGCCTAAAATGGATGGTTGGTCTGTTTTGACGGAATTAAAAGCCGACCCCGATTTGAACCATATACCCGTGATTATGGCTACCATTGTGAGCGATCGCAGCATAGGCTACACCCTCGGAGCAACGGACTATATTACTAAACCATTAAATCAAGTCAAACTCAGAAATATTCTTAATAAATACCAATCAGCCTCAGAAAATATCGTCATGGTAGTGGATGATGATGAAGGCACTAGAAGAATGATGCGTCGTCTTTTAGAAAAAGAGAATTGGCAGGTTATAGAAGCCGAAGACGGGGAAGATGGTATTAAGAAAATAAAAACGAAAATACCCAAATTAATTCTCTTAGATTTAATGATGCCTAAAATAGATGGATTTCAATTTGTTAACATTTTGCGTGAAAATCCAGCATGGAATGATATACCTGTTATAATTGTGACGGCAAAAGATCTTGACGAAGAAGATCGACAAAAACTTAATTCTCATGTAGAAGATATTATCCAAAAAGGGGATTATGATCGCCAAGTTTTACTGAAAGAAATGCACCGCTTAATCAGTCATGTAACCCTTAATTAATATCTAAAATAATCAAAAAAATTGATTTTATAAAAAGTATATTTGGAGACAAAATTAATGCACAAAATTTTATTGGTTGAAGATAATGAGATGAATCGAGATATGCTCTCCCGTCGCCTCAAGCGTAAAGGGTATGAAATCATCATTGCTGTAGATGGGGGAGAAGGAATAGAAAAAGCCATCTCCGAAAAGCCAGATCTTATTCTTATGGATATGAGCTTACCTGTCATCGATGGTTGGAGTGCCACGGAGCAACTCAAACAAAAAGAAGAAACTAAAAGTACCCCCATTATTGCCCTTACAGCTCACGCCATGGCAGGGGATTATGAAAAAGCTATGAAGGCAGGATGTGATGATTATGATACTAAACCCATCGAATTACCTCGTTTATTGAAAAAAATCCAAACCTTTTTGAACTAAATAAGATGTTATGAACAGGTGTTAGGAATTAGTTTTTTTGGGAAAACAAGGGTAAATAATTAACACTATTATCTATCTTAAATAAATTAAAATTCTAATTAATTAAAACTATTAAAAGTAGTAAAAAACTTATGGATGAAACAATTAAAAATATCCCCGAAATAACTCAACTAAATTCCTCTATTATTGCTAATCTTCGTCATGATTTACGTACCCCTATTAATGCTATTTTGGGATATAGTGAAATGTTATTGGAAGACTTAGGAAATGTGGAAGAAGAAAGGGCGATCGCCCTTAACCAACCAATCATAGAAAAACTAAGCTCAATTCAAAAAAATGGAAAAGAAGTATTAGCCACCATTAATCAACTCCTAAAACAAGAAAATCAAGACTACTCCAAAGACAATTTTAGCCAAAAAATATCCCTCCTCAGACAAAAAACAGATCCCCTCATCTCCACCATCCTCCACAATTGCCAAATCATCAAAACCAATCAAAATCATCAACAAGAAGACTTCCTCAAAGACTTAGAAAGAATCCATAAATCCTCCATCCGACTAAAAAACTTCCTCACCGACTTAGAAAGATTTGAATTTATCATCCCCATCGAAAATCCCCAAGACATTAGTAACATTCCCATCCAAGAATTTGTTGATACTAGACACCCTAAAATAAATAAACCCATCGACAAAAAAAACATCACAGGGCATATTCTTGCCGTAGACGACAACGAAAATAACCGAGACTTACTCCATAGCCAACTCACCAGAGAAGGTTATACCGTTACCACCGCCATTGACGGTAAACAAGCCCTAGAAATGATTTCCCAACAAGATTATGATCTCATTCTTCTTGATTTACTCATGCCCGAAATCGATGGTTATCAAGTCTTAGAAACCCTCAAACAAGACGACAAAAAAAAACATATCCCCGTTATCATGATTTCCGCCCTCGACGAAATGGATAATGTTATCCGTTGCATCGAAATCGGCGCCGAAGATTATCTTCCTAAACCCTTTAATAAAATTTTACTCCGTGCCAGAATCGAAGCATCCCTAGAGAAAAAGATATTGCGCGATCGAGAAATGCAGTATCTCCAGAAAATCAACAAAGAATTGGAAAAAGGTAGAGAAGTACAACTCAACTTCCTACCCTCCGCCCCCCTCAAAATTCCTAACTGGGAAATTGCCACTTTCTTTAAACCAGCCCGTCAAGTGGCCGGAGACTTTTACGATACTTTCACCCTACCCGATGGCAATGTGGTTTTAGTCTTGGCGGATGTCTGCGATAAAGGAGTAGGTGCGGCCTTATTTATGGGGCTTTTTCGTAGCCTCATTCGTATCTTTTCCCATCAACATCGTCTCCAGGGAGATATAAATAATATTTTAGCCACCCATCAGCCCCTCGGCACAGGCTGGATAGGGGAAGATACCCAAACCAACTTAACCCACCTTAATGCCCTCCAAGCCGTTAGTATTACCAACAATTATATCGGTAATAACCATGGAGATTTAGGAATGTTTGCCACTATGTTTATGGGGGTTTTAAATCCTGAAAATGGTCTTCTAACCTATATTAACGGTGGTCATGAGTCATTGTATGTTAAAGATAGTCAAGGTCATACTAAACAATTATTAAAATCCACAGGCCCTGCGGTGGGTATGATGCCGGGGATGAAGTTTAACTTTAAACAGTTTTATTTAGAAATAGGGGATATTGTTTTTGGTAATACCGATGGTGTAACCGATGCGCGCTCTGTGGATAAAGAGTTTTTCCGCTCTAAAAGGTTAGAGGAATTATTGGATAAGCCCTGTAACTCGGTTACTGATTTAGTTAATACTGTCAAAGATAGGGTTATTGAGCATATTGGAGAAGCTGATCAATTTGATGATCTTACCATGTTGGCAGTGCGTCGTATCCCTTAGTTAGTATAATTTATATATTTAGGGGCGATCTTTACCATTAATATTATGAAAGGAATAATTTTAGCAGGTGGTTCAGGAACAAGGCTCTATCCCCTTACTACTGTTACCAGTAAGCAACTATTACCTGTCTATGATAAACCAATGATTTATTATCCCTTATCAGTACTCATGTTAGGGAATATCAAAGATATACTAATTATATCTACTCCTCGAGATTTGCCCAATTTTCAAAAATTATTAGGGGATGGTAATCAATTTGGAATTAATTTATCTTACACCGCACAGCCTTCCCCCGATGGTTTAGCACAGGCTTTTATTCTTGCTAAGGATTTTATTGGTCAAGATAGTGTTGCCATGATTTTAGGGGATAATATTTATTATGGTAATGGTTTAAGCAAAATTTTAAAAAAAGCTAAGAGGAATGTGGAAAATGGTCAAGGGACTATTTTTGGTTACTATGTTAATGATCCCGAACGCTTTGGGGTGGTAGAATTCGATCAAGATTATAAAGTTATATCCATTGAAGAAAAACCCCTTCAACCTAAATCTAATTATTGTGTGACAGGGCTTTACTTTTATGATAATCGGGTGGTTAGTTTTGCTGAACAACTCAAACCTTCTGCTAGGGGAGAGTTAGAAATTACTGATTTAAATAATATTTATCTTGCACAGCAAAATTTAAATGTAGAATTATTAGGGCGGGGATATGCTTGGTTTGATACGGGTACGATGGATAGTCTCGTAGAGGCAACGAATTTTGTTCAAATGATTGAAACTAGACAAGCCATTAAAATATCTGCTCCAGAAGAAAAGGATTTGCCCATGGTTTTCTTACTTTAACTGATGATGCTGAAGTTCAATATAAAGTTGATCAATATTATAGTCCTGAGTGCGATCGCACCTTAAAATTTAATGATCCAGACTTAGGTATCAATTGGGGCATTGAAAACCCCATCATGTCAGAAAAAGACTTAGTCGCCCCCTTACTAAAAGATAGTGATGTTAACTTTCAAATCAAAGCATTAGTAACAGGAGGAAACGGACAACTAGGCTATGATGTCAGTAAGCAATTATCCCACATAGGAATCAACGTAATTACTACCACCAAAGATAATTTAGACATTACCAACGAAAAACGCACAAGACAATTTATCATCAAAACGAAGCCCGATATTATCATCCATTGTGCCGCCTACACCGCCGTTGACAAAGCCGAAGAAGAGCAAGAGATATGTTACTCAGTTAACGTAGAAGGAACAAAATATATAGCTCAAAGCGCACAGGAAATAAACGCTAAATTAGTTTATATCAGCACCGATTATGTCTTTGATGGCTTAGGAAATAACCCCCATGCCATAACAGATTTCATAAATCCTGTTAACTATTATGGTCAAACCAAGGCAGAGGGAGAAAAGATTGTCAAAAATCACATTCAAAAACATTTTATCATCAGAACATCTTGGGTATATGGAATTAACGGACATAATTTCGTTAAAACCATGATGCACTTGGGGGAGTCAAAAAAGAAAATACAAGTAGTTGACGATCAAATTGGCTCTCCAACCTATACTAAAGATTTAGCTACATTTATCAGTAACTTAATTCAAACAGAAAACTATGGCACTTACCATGGAGTTAATGAAGGTTATTGTAGTTGGTATCAATTCGCCCAAGAAATTTTCGCTCAACTGGCACAAGATATGG
Source organism: Cyanobacterium stanieri LEGE 03274 (assembly GCF_015207825.1). NCBI lineage: Bacteria > Bacillati > Cyanobacteriota > Cyanophyceae > Chroococcales > Geminocystaceae > Cyanobacterium > Cyanobacterium stanieri. The sequence goes on along the minus strand of NZ_JADEWC010000011.1, from coordinate 3,740 downwards.
AGATAATACCCATATCATCCCAAGCATACATAACTAAAGCCCAAAGACCAAAAAATTCTCGTTTATCTACCGTCGCCACAGAAAATATTGGGCTAGAAAAATTACCCCATTGGAAAAACGCCCTCAAAAGATATTTACAAGAAATCAAAGAAAAATAAATTATGAAAAAAATATTAGTCACTGGCGGTGCAGGATTTATCGGTAGTAATTTTGTCAGGGAAATGTTGAATCTTCACTCCGACTATCAAATTATTAACCTTGATTTGTTAACCTATGCAGGGAATTTAGCAAATCTCAAAACCATTGAAAATAACCCCCATTACACTTTTATAAAAGGTGATATTAGGAATAGAGAAACCGTGGAGAAAATTTTTCAAGTCTATTCCATTGATACTGTCATCAATTTTGCCGCCGAATCCCATGTTGATAGGAGTATTATTGACCCAGATATTTTTTTAACCACTAATATTATCGGTACACAAGTTTTATTGGATGTGGCGAAAAGGTATTGGAAAATTAACCCCGATGACAAATATTGTGGCAAATATCAAGACGGTGTGAAATTTTTACAGGTGTCAACGGATGAGGTTTATGGGGCGCTGGGTAAGACGGGTATGTTTACCGAAACCATGGCTTTGCTTCCTAATAGCCCTTATTCGGCTTCTAAAGCCAGTGCCGACTTAATTGTTCGGGCTTACCATGAAACCTTTGGGATGCCCGTTAATATTACCCGTTGTAGTAATAATTATGGAGCATATCAATTTCCTGAAAAATTAATCCCTTTGACCATTAATAATTGTTTAAAACATAAACCGATTCCTGTGTATGGGGATGGTATGCAGGTTAGGGATTGGCTTCATGTGAAGGATCATTGTTATGCTATTGATGTGGTTTTACATCGAGGAAAGGTGGGGGAAATATATAATATTGGCGGTAATAATGAAAAGGCAAATTTGGATATTATTCGTTTAATTATTGATAGTTTAAATAGGAGTCAAGATTTAATTCAATTTGTCAAAGATAGACCAGGACACGATCGCCGTTACGCCATTGATAATCGTAAAATAACTTCTCAATTAGGTTGGAAGCCTCGTTATACCTTTGAGCAGGGCATAAAAGAAACCATTGATTGGTATGTTAATAATCTCGACTGGGTAGAAAATATCGTCAGTGGTGATTATGCTAAATATTATAATTCTATGTATCTTTGATTAAGGGCGATCGTTATTGTCATTCCCCATAAACCCCAATCCTGAGAACCATCACCAACAATAAGACTGACACCATCTTCACTGTCTTAACCTGATTTCGGGATAAAATTTATCATCTTGTCAACAATTAATAACGAATTTTTGAAACTTAACATAACACAGCAAGATTATAAATAATATATCAACCAATGAAAACCAGAAAATTATCTCCTGTTTTTAAAACTCATCAAACTAAGAAATATCCATAAAATCATAAACAATATGACCCTTAATCGGATCATTACCAATTACCACATAACCCTTCTCCAACATTATCTGTAACACCCTTTCCACCTGCTCAAAAGTCAATCCCGTATCAATCACAGCCCTAGTCACCGACAACTTACCACCATGATTACTAGCGGCCTGTGCCAACTTAACCATAATATCCTCATTTGATAAAGACTTATTGCCAGGCTGTACGGTTTGTGAATTAACCTCCAATACAGGGGGATGCACAGAAGGATTATAAACTTGATTAGGCGATTGAAACCCACCAGCCAAATAATTTTCCGCCCCCGTCATCCCCAAACGTTTACGCATCTTCCAGTTATGTTGTTCAACCATATCAGGAATAAGAAACAAATCCACCAATTGACCAATACCAAAAACCCCCCAAGTACATAACCAAAATAACCCACTCACATACTTTTTATTGTAAATACGATGTATTCCAGCGCACCCAGCTAACCAAAACAACCATAACAGATAACTGGTAGGAACATTATTCATCAATTTGCCTCCAAAAAAATATCACAATAAAAGATTTCCATAATTCCATTGTGACTTGTCTTTTTCTTTTTTGTGTCTTGATTATGATGGAAAGATAAGTAGCTTTACTTAAAGAAAATAAAAAAACATAACATAGATCATTTTTAATCTAAATTAGCCTAAAATCTTTACCCTGATTAAATTTCAAGCTATTTTTACATTAAAAATTTTCAAACTATCGTTATTATTTTCCATGGTAGCGAATTGTTGAGCTAGATCGATGTAATACCGTCTAAAACAGGTTTCCAACTCCCAATTAATTTGCCCATTAATATTTCCATTCTCAACTATCACTTCTAAAATATTTTTCGAGCAAACCACTTTTCTTCAACGCAAGAGAAATGACTTGAAGAAAGGAAATGCTCTAAAGATTGTTCAGAAATCGCTTTATTAAGATAGCTTAAGATAAGCTCTTGTCTTTCACGCATATAATGAGAAGGAGAATGAACCTCATATATATAGGGGTTAGGCATAACAGTAGCTAAGAGGCAAGATTCTTCCACCGTCAGACTCTGAGCACTCTTCTTAAAAAAATGTAATGATGCAGATTCCACACCAAAAATATCAGGAGAGAATTGCACAATATTCAAATATATTTCTAAAATACGCTTCTTGCTCAAAACTGCTTCAAGAATTAATGTCAAATAAGCCTCCATAGTTTTTCTAAAAAGAGTTTTACTAGGATAAAGAAAAAGATTTTTAACAGTTTGCTGGGAAATTGAGCTTCCCCCTATCAATGAGTGAGAAGATCGATTGAGTTGAAAAGCGCGCAGAATTTCTCTCCAATTAAAGCCAGAATGATTAGGGAACTGATAATCTTCAGACAGGATAACAACTATAGGCATAAAGGGGGATATATCATCATATTTTATCCACGTATATTGAATTCGTTTTTTACTTTTATCACTAAAAGAATTAGTTACTCTTAACATAAATGCAGAAGTTGGTGGATTAACCCAATTCAAAGAAAATAATGCAAATGTTTTCAAAATTAAGAGTGAGAAGATAATTATCAGTGGTAGTTTTTGTATATTTACATCATTGGTACTTAAGTATAGCAATGATAATATGAGGATTAATATATATAACCTAGCAATATTTTTGATCACCCAGTCAAAGATATACAAAAAAATTGCTCTTTTAGATTTGTTTTTTCTCATCTTATTTCAGTTGAACCTAATTCCGAAAATAAAGGAATGTAACTTACAAGGAATTAAAGTCTTTTTTAATAAATGCTTTGATAAAAATTATATTTGGGATGACGATGCTTTCTCTTGATAAGATTGAATGCTTGTCCTAAGTTTATGCAGATCAAAATTTTCTCCAGGGCAAGTTGTATCGCACCCATTTAGTTCCCGATGACCTCGTATATTATCTATGGGTATATTATATTTTTTGCGAAGGATTGAAATTAGATATAAGAGCGACTTGATCTGCTTCTTACTTGGTTTAGTGAAAAAATTGGGTATTTTCCTTGGAAATTGTCTTGTATTAGATTGACGATTTTTGCAAAACCATCCTGACAAGCAAATGGCAATATAATGGTTATTCCAATACTGACCAAATTCTAAATTTAAAGAATTTTCAGGATCTTGACACTCCTCGGCGTGAACGCAGGAGGATTCTTGGTTCAGTGATTCATCTTACCCTAGCAGGTGTTGCCACCAACCAAGATAGAGGACAAATCTCCCCAAGCGTTTAAGTCCAATAAATCAGACT
>NZ_JADEWC010000010.1 GCF_015207825.1 Cyanobacterium stanieri LEGE 03274 | reverse complement strand
GGCGATGTCTCCACTAATATTTAATAAATTGTTTTCTACGGTGTTAAAACAGTCTTGGGCTTCTTCTAAGAAGTTGAGCTTAATTTGATCTTGATTCATTGTTTTGGGGAATTAGGGGTTAGCTGTAAACAATTGATAATGGATAAACGATAACCTGCAACCTAACTTTAAATTACTCATTAACCTTGAATTGTTCCACCGCTGATTCTAGCTGTTTGGCAATGGTGGCGGTATCTTGGATAGATTGGGCGATTTGTTCAGAAGATAAAAGCCTTTGTTCGGATTGTTCGGCTATTTTTTCCATTAAGTCGGTTACTAGACGGGAGGTTTGTGCCTGAGATACCGTAGAACTAGAAATATTCTGCATTAGTTCATTAATCCGTTGCGATCGCTCCAAAACCCTCTCCAGACGTTGTTTAGTGGATTCTACCAAGCGAGTAGTATTTACCACCTGAGAAGTACCCGATTCCATGGCCATGGTCACATCTTGGGTTTCCCGCTGAATTTCCGCTACCAGTTGAGCAATTTGTTTAGTGGCCGCTGCCGATTGTTCCGCTAATGCCCCTACCTGCTCGGCTACCACGGTAAAACCTTGTCCCTGTTCCCCTGCCCGACTCGCTTCCACACTAGCGTTAATGGCGAGAAGATTGGTTTTGAGGGCGATTTCTTCGATGAGGGATACCACCTGAGAAATATTTTGGGATGACTCCCCAAGGCGTTTCATTTTCTTGGCAGTTTCCCCCACATTGGTACGAAGACTAACGATACTTTCTACGGTTTCATCCATGGCATCCGAACCTTTTTTGGTGACTTCGTAGGCATCATCAGCGAGGGTTGCCGCCTGACTAGCATTGGTTGCCACTTCTTCGATGGAATAGGACATTTTTTGCACTGAGGCGAGGGTTTCTTTGGTTTGTTCAGTTTCTCTGATGGTTTCTAGGGCTAATTGTTGAATAGAGTATTCATTTTCCCCTAGGGAGGTAACTACTTTGGTGCTAGATTCTTTTACCTGTAGGGCAATATCTTGCAAACTATCCAAAATGGCGTTACACAAGTCCGCCACCGTACTCATTTCCATGGAGTCTAAACTAGCTCTTACGGTTAAGTCTCCGTCCACGGCATATTGTAATTCGTCTAAAAGGTTAAAGATGCCCATTTCGAGCTTTTCTTTTTCCTGTCTTTGTTCAAAGGCGATCGCCTCTTGCTCTTTAATCAATTCTTTTACCCTACTTACCAAGGCGTTAAAATTTTCTGCTAAGGTACGACTTTCCAAAGTACCCTGAGGAGTTGCTTTGGTGTCCAAATCTCCTTGGGCAACCTGTTGTGCCTTTTGTGTCAAATTCGTTAAAGGTTCGGAGAAGGTTTGAGCTAATAATATGATATTACCCACCGCCAGCGCCCCCAGGAAAAGAGCAATGGTACTAAAAACGATAATTACTTGCTCCCCTAAACGACTAATATCAGCATTGTCCACCGAGGCGATCGCCACTAAACTACTCTCGGGAATTAAAGTCACATTAAAATATCGATTTCCCGACTCCAAAGTTAAAATCGTCACTTCCCCATCATCCCTCGCACTAACCAAATTAGCATTTTCCACCCCATTGATAGAAACCAAGGAAGATAAAATCCCCCCCATATCATCATTTAACATCCCCTGAGCAAACACCCTACTCACCTGAGCCATGGTATCTCCCCCCACCAACTGCGTCAAATCCACATCCCCATCACCCCTAACACCATTTATCACCTCTCCCGTAGCCCCATCCACAATCTGCAATACCTGAGAACCCCTAACCTGAAACTGTAGAGATGTCTCCAAGGTATTCCTAATCGCTTCTAACACAGGGGCTTGATTATCCACAGGCTCTACATTTTCCAAAAAACTTGAGCTCGTCTCCCTCGTCACCACCGCAATTTGTTCCACCAACTGTTGTTGTTTTTGTTGCTCCTGATAACGGGTAAAATTAATCCCAATCGCACTTACCACCACCAACGGAATAAGGGTAGTTGGTACTACAGTATAAAGTAAACGCTCCCTTAAAGTACCTCCTCTCTGCTCTTGTAGTTCTTTTTTTTGCTCAGGGGGGGATGAAGGTGCGCTGGTATTGACATCATCGGAAGAAGCCATTAAATCAGAAGAAACATTGAGGGAAGGTTGTTGAGAAGTCATAGCACTAAAAAATAATAATAATAAAAACTAAAACACAGAACCAAATCACCGAGTAGCCTTAATAATAGACTCAAGATTTAACACCGCTAAAGGTTGTTGATTCGATGTTACCCATCCTTGCACATAGGAATCAAAGCTAAACCAATAACTAACCTTTTCCCTAGTCAAAAGATGTTGCACATCCGTTAAACCAAGAATTTTATCCGTATCAACTCTGGTAATACCCTCCACTTGATTTACCGCTAAACCTAAAAATAAATCATCATCACCAGAATAATTAGGCAAAAAAGAAGATATAGAAATAACCACCAAATGATATTGCCGAGAATAAGTCGGTAAAGAAGAAAGCCCCATCAACTGCGGTAAATCTACCACACAAAAAACCCTCTCCCGAGAAGTCATTAACCCCATCACAAAAGACGACATCTGAGGCACAGGGGTAATATGATTTCCCTCCAAAAGCAAAGATTCCCTCACATATTCCATGGAAATCAAAAAAGTATCACTTACCCCCAACCGACAACGCAAATATAAACTACCCGTTAAGGCGCTACGTTGAAATAATTGGGGTAATAATTCCTGCAGTTTGGTAAATGAAGAAGGAGAAGACATAATTTTAAACCAGGGCGTTTTTTACAGCATCAATAATTTCTTCCTTGGTGCAAGGCTTAACCACATAGGCTTTTACCCCTTGTTTTTCTGCCCACATCCTATCTACCTTGGCATTTTTTGCTGTACAAGCCACCACGGGAATTTTAGCAGTATCAGGATTTTTTTTCAGTTGACGACACAAATCTAAACCCCCCATATTGGGCATCATCCAATCAGTAACAATGGCATCTGGTTTCGTTTCTACTACCATCGAAAGAGCCTCTTTACCATCACTAGCCGTAGTTACCTGATAACCCGCTGATGTGAGATATTCATTCAGTAAATCTAGTTCCGATTTGAGGTCATCTACCAGTAAAATACTTGTCATAATGGTGTGTTAATCTATTAACTTAATTTGATTTTGAAAAAAGTATAAGTTTTTACTTATTTTAATCAACTTTTAGTACCATAAAGCAAATCCTATTATAAATCTTTGATAAAGGTTACAAGATATACTTAATGGTTGATTTACATTAGTTAACAATAATGATTTTGATCAAAAAAACATAGATGAGGAAATAGAAAAAATGAGTTTAATCGGTAATATTATTTGGTTAATTTTTGGAGGTTTTTTAAGCGGATTAGGTTATATTATCGGAGGTTTAACCACTTGCCTTACCATTGTGGGCATTCCCTTTGGCGTTCAAGCCATTAAGCTAGGGGTTGCCACCATGACTCCCTTTGGCAGACGTGACTATGTTTCCCCCGACTATTCCAACACTGTCAACACCATTTTTAATGTAATTTGGTTATTGTTATTTGGTTGGGAAATTGCCATTTCTCACCTTGTCCATGGTCTAATTTTAGCCATTACCATTATTGGTTTACCCTTTGCAAAACAACACTTTAAGCTCATTCCCATCGCCCTATTTCCCTTTGGTAGAGAGTTAAGGTAATCTGAGTTCGGGATTTGTCTGTATGGGTGATAGGGAGTATGGGTGACAATAGTTTAATTATTCATTATTAATTGTCTATTCTTCCCCACCTCATGAAGTTAAGATATAATCAGAGGTTTGCACTGTAAATTATATTTAAGAATTATTAAATTATGTTTTGGGCGGATAAAATAGCGGCAAGTTCCCACCAAGAAGAATTAGTAAATGACTCCAAAACCCCTTCAGGTAGAGTTCATGTAGGCTCTGTGCGGGGGGTTATTATTCATGATGTGATGTATCGGGCTTTAAAAAGAGCTGGTAAACCCGTAAAATTTACCTATGGGGTGGATGATTATGATGCCCTTGATACTGTACCCCATTATTTAGATCAAGAAAAGTTTGCTCCTTATCTGGGTTATCCCCTCTGTAATGTGCCTTCTCCTGATGAGAAAAGCAGTGATTATGCAAAATATTTTATGGAGGAGTTTTTAGAGGTTTTTGATTATTTGGGAGTTAAGGCAGAAATTTATTATTTAAGGGATTTATACCGCTCGGGAAAAATGAATCCTTATATCGATACTTTCTTGAAAAATGCTCAAGGAATTAAGGATGTTTATTTGAGCGTAAGTAAGTCCGATCGCCCTGAAAACTGGTATCCTTTTCAAGTAGTGTGCGAAAAATGTGGTAAGATTGCTACCACAGTAACCACTGACTACAATGGCTCGGAAGTTTTTTACACTTGTAAGGAAGACGCTACGGATTGGGTAAAAGGCTGTGGACATTCTGGCTGGGTATCTCCTTTTGATGGTAATGGTAAGTTGCCTTGGAAGGTGGAATGGGTTGCGAAGTGGAATTTGATTGGTGTCACCATGGAGATGGCTGGAAAAGACCATTCCCAGAAGGGCGGCTCGAGGGATGTGGCCAATGCTATTTCCCGTAAGGTTTTGGGCAAACAACCTCCTTTCCATTCTCCCTATGAATTTATTTTGGTCAATGGTACTAAAATGAGTTCGTCTAAGGGTGTGGGTTCTAGTGCGAAGGATATGGCGGATTTGTTACCTCCTGAAATTTTGCGGTTTTTAATGTTAAAAACTCAGCCAAAAACGGTAATTAATTTTGCTCCTAATTATGATAATATCACTCGTTTATTTAGGGATTATGATAATCTTTTAAATACTTATGTAAAACTAAAAGAGGAAAATGAAAATGTCGAGTTAGATAAAACTTTATTACCTTTATTTTATTCTCAATTAGATGAAGAAATTAAGCCTTTTTATACTTTTGATATTAGTACCTTGATTTCTTTATTACAAGTTCCCCATCTTGATATTGTGGAGGAGGTCAAAAAACGGGCTGAGGTGGAATTGACTGATTATGATTGGGTTAAGATTAATGAACGCATTGCGATCGCCCGTAAATGGTTAGCTGATTATGCTGATGAGGAAGAAAAATTAGTTATTTATTTTGACTCTATTCCTGAAATTGTCTCGGAATTAACGGATGATCAAATCACTTATTTAGAAAAATTAAAGGAAACTTTAACTACCCTTGAAAAATGGGAAGGAGAGGAGTTACAAACTGCTTTATTTACAGCAATGAAACAATTAGGATTTAAACCTAATGTGGCTTTTCCTGCGGTTTATTATAGCTTTTTAGGCAAAGAAAAAGGGCCGAAGGCTGGTTATTTGTTATCCTATTTAGATAAGGATTTTGTGTTAAAAAGACTAGAAGAAGTTATTAATAAGTAGTTAGCTTTTTTATCTGTTTTCCCCCTTTTCTCCATAAGGGGGTTTGTTTTCTAACTTTTGCCATGGCATTACCATAGAATAGAAAAAGCAGTAATTTTGAGAGGGAGATTATATCGTGGCAAGTAAAATATTGATTCTCGGTGGTGGATTTGGGGGGCTTTATACTGCCCTAAGATTACAGGAGTTAGATTGGGAAGGGGATTTTCCTGAAATTACTTTGGTGGATAAGGGCGATCGCTTCTTATTTTCTCCCTTACTATATGAATTAGTAACCGAAGAAATGCAAAGTTGGGAGGTAGCCCCCTATTACACGGAATTATTAGAAGATAGCAAAATTAACTTTATCCAAGACACCGTTACAGGGATAAACCTCGAACAAAAAACCGTCACCCTACAACATAACCATACCCTAGAATATGATCGTTTGGTGGTGGCTTTTGGTGGTACTACCCCTTCTCAAACCGTTACGGGGGCAAAAGATTATGCCTTACCTTTCCGCACCCTCGATGATGCTTATGCCCTCAAAGAAAAATTAAGACAATTAGAAAACTCCGAGCAAGAAAAAATTCGAGTTGCCATCGTCGGTGGTGGTTATAGTGGTGTAGAATTGGCGGTAAAAATAGCCGATCGCCTCCAGGAACGTGGTAAAATTAGAATTATAGATAGGGGCGATCGCATCCTCAAACAATCCCCCGAATTTAACCGTAAAACCGCCGAAAAAGCCCTTAGTGATAGAAAAATATGGCTAGACTTAGACACCGAAATCACTAAAATAGAAGCCAATCAAATATCCCTACAATATAAAAATGTAGTCGATACCATTCCCGTTGACATAGTATTATGGACAGTCGGCACAAAACCAGTAAAAATATTAGATGGTCTTAGCTTACCCCAAAACCAACAAGGAAAACTAACCATCAACCAAGAATTACAAGTAGAAAACTATCCCGAAATCTTCGCCCTCGGAGACTTAGTAGAATCCCTCGACAGTGATGGTAATATTCTACCCTCCACCGCCCAAGTTGCTTTCCAACAATCAGACTACTGCGCTTGGAATATTTGGGCATCTCTCCAAGAAAAACCCCTCTTACCCTTCCGTTATCAACCCCTTGGCGAAATGATAGCCCTAGGCATAGATAACGCCACCCTGAGCGGTTTAGGCATATCTTTAGATGGTGGTTTGGCTTATTTAGCCCGTCGATTTGTGTATTTATATCGTTTACCTACCCCAAAACATCAATTAAAAGTGGGTTTAAGTTGGTTAAGTACACCTTTTATAAATTTACTTTCTTCTTAATTTTTCACCCCTGCCACTTTTCTATTAAATCCTATTTATGAAAACATTTAGTAGTTTAATTATCACATTAATTATTTCATTTTGGATTATTATTTTACCCATTTTTGCCATTCAAAATGTAGCTCCTATTAGTTTAAGTTTTTTTGGTTTTCAATCAATTTCTATTCCTCTTGGTATCATGGTTTCATTTTCTGTGGCTAGTGGTTTTATTGGTGGAGCTTTACTACCGTTATTTTTTAGTTCAGTAAATAGAAAGAAAAAATTAAAAAATAATAATAAGAAAAAATCCAATAAATTTGTCAGAGATTGGGAATTAGAGGAGGAAGAAGACGATCCCATATTTGATTGGTAGTGCTTAGAAATTTTCAATAAATTATTGATGAAGGTGGGCATTGCCCACCATAATATCTAGTCCGCTTGATCACTTATAAATTAGCAGTATTAATATCTTAGTTCAATTTATTGAACGAACTACCATTAGCCGTGTAATGAATTACACGGTGGGCGAAGGTATAATCTATTTATAATGAATGATCCGAACTTGATATAACACATTATAAATTAGGGGTTAATAATACCCCCTGACTTTGACCAAGAATAATATGGTTTAAGTCCTTTATATCTTCAATTTCGGGAAGATTTGGGGTAGTTAATTCAATTTTCCATTCCGTCGGATCTAATTGTAACCAATCGAGAAGGTTGATTTCGACTTTTTGTCCTTCCATATTGGCTACCATGACAATTTTTTTGTCCGTCATTTTAGGATGCGATCGCACCCCATAAAAAATCGTAGCGTCATCATCTTCAATCTTATTAAATCGATCGCCCCCATGTAAACTTTTACCAAGCCAAGGATTACGAGAGCGCAACTGCCGTAAATGCAGATTATAATTAGCAAGGGCAGGATCAACCATCTTAGTGTAATGGGAAACATTACAAATTTCAAAACAGTCCTCCATAAACATTAAAGCCCATTTTTTGAGATTATCAATATCAAGATTTTGGCAAAACGCAATCATATTGCTTTCCTTCATCTCCTTCATTTCCTCAATATTACAAGCCCCATCATCAAAACAAAGTTGACATACCTTCACCACCTCTTGAAGATCATAATTACGGGCAATCATACTAGCATTGAGGGCATGGGTAAACTCCCGTAGTTGTTCCAACTTATCAAACCCCAAAGACTTCATCCGACAAAAAGCATCCTCTCGGTGGTAACGCTCCTCCGTCATCTGCCAATCTAAAAAGCCCACTTCCTCAGAAACCACCTTAACTCCATATTCCTCATCGGTATTACGGAAAAACATCCAAGGTGCGTGCATCAAAACATTAATAAAATCCATGGGTAAACCTGGGCTAAAACCATATACCCACATAGACACCGCAGGATTATCATAAGCTCCCCGAATCACATCATTAAGGGTTTCCCCCAAACGCCAATTAATTTCTAAACGTGTATCTACCTGACTACCACGGCGTAAAGTATCATGGTTACCACAGCCTGTAATCCAGTTTTGCCCCTGATACATTACCTCACATACCCTCTGCCATTTTTTACGCCAAAAACCCTTAATACTAGGGGTATTGTGGGCAAAAATTAAAGGCCCCCATTGATAGGAATCAGGCTTAAGGTTAATTAAATCCATGTAAGTAGATTTAGTTTCCCACCCCTCCTCTGGCCAGGGGCGTCCATCTTCAAAGATGGTGAATAGTAATCTCTTATAACCTCCAACTTCTTGCACTAAATCACTCATAGCCAGAAGATATTGATCATCTTGTTCTACCCTACCTGTAAGGGGGTTAAAAAAGCGAAAATCTTGACCTCCATCAACCCGAATACCATCAGCCCCTGTGTTGATTTTTCTTCTTTGCATTTCCAATAAAATCGACCTAACCATGGGTAGTTGGTGGTTTAAGTCTTGCCCATACATATTGGGCCCTTTGAAAAATTGATTATTAATTAATAATTCCGCCTGGTTATCTGCATGACCATATACTAAATCATAAATAAGGGCGATCGGTTTAGTGGGAAAATTATGTAACACCCCAATGAAGTCATATAATTCATCAGGACGTAAACTAGCTAATATAGAAGGGCTAGTGGCACTAGCACCAATAATGGGTACATCATAACCCCATCCTTGGGTATTAGGATGAGTTAGTTTAACTTTAATACCTTCAATACTATTAAAAATGTCATCCCCTTCAGGAATACTTTTTGGAGCAATACCACAACATTCTTCCACTATCTCGAATAATCTACTATCTTGGCTTAAATCTTTTCTATATTCAATGGTGGGTTCGATGGGTAGTAGTTGAATGGCATCATAGCCGATATAATGCTCCTCATGGGGTTCCAACGGCTGATTATGCTTAATTTTTTCCCCAATATCTTGATAGATTTTGCTTAATCCTGCCAAAGTACCATCAGGGGAAGCAGTACCCACATGAAGTTGTAAAATATTCACAGGGGAAGAAGTACGGGGGATATTTTCTTCATCATTGCTCCCCGTGAGTTTAAAATAATCGAGATCGGTTCTTTCCTTTTCCAGTTTACCCATGTCATACAACTCCGCAGGGGCAAACACCCCAAAGGGTAAGGAGTGGGCGAGGGGATCTCTAATAATTTCAATTTGTCCGTAGGGGTTGCGATACCTGAGCCAATAAAATGAACCGAGGGTTTCCCTTGTACCTGGTTTCATGCCTTCGATGATGCCCCAGAAAAATTTGCCTCTTTTTTTAAGAAAAACGCAGTCTCGCCTTACTTCGATGGTGTTAGTTTTTGAGGACAAAAGATCTTTTACTTTTATATCTTCGGTGGGGGTGAATACTTCTAAATAAATTTCGTTAAGGTGCATTACCTCCCTAAGTAGTTGCGGTGTCCAAAAACCGATCTGGGTTAGTCCATCTTCTCGATAATTAGCTCCTAGATAGGTGGCTACTTCCTGATTTTCTTCAAAAACCGTGTTGGATGATTTTTCTATTTTTTTGATTTTATTGATTAGTTTTCTCGTTTCTGATTCTACGAGACTGATGTTAGTTTTTGTTTTGGTTTCCACAATAAATTCTTGTCTATTTTACAGAGTGTAACTCTAAAATCATGCTGATATTGTTCTTAGCTTTTCTTTAGTAAAAATTACTTTTAAGATTGTAATAATGGTTAAATTTATGATTGATAAAAACCAAGAAAAATAGTTATGGTTTGATAATCAGTGATGACGGTAAAGTTACATTGACTAATTATAGATCAAGTTTTTATATTTGTACTCTATGGTTGATTTTGGTGAGTGATTTTCTGGTATTTTAAGATATTGTTAACTAATTATTGTGGACGATTTATTTTTATTTGATAATGAAATTTTACACCTTAGACGTTTTCACAAATCAGATTTTTTCGGGAAATCAATTGGCTGTTTTTCCTGAGGTAAAGGATTTGAGTGATGAGATTATGCAAAAAATTGCTGTGGAGTTCAATTTTTCGGAAACGGTGTTTGTTTTTGATGACGAGAAGGCCGATTTTCGTTTACGTATTTTTACTCCTGGGGGTGAGATTCCTTTTGCGGGACATCCTACCATTGGTACGGCTTTTTTGTTGGCTAAGTTGGGTAAGATTGATGTGGATGGTGGACAAGTTATTTTTAGGGAGGGGGTTGGTGATGTGCCTGTGACTATTTTTCAAGATAAGCAGGATAACCTATGGACTGAGTTAAGAGCGCCTTCTACCCTTGAATTTTACAAGGATTGCCCTTCGAGGGATGATTTGGCGAGGGTTTTATCTTTGGGGGTGGATGATTTGATGGTGGATAATTTTGTACCGATGGGGGCTTCTTGTGGTTTACCGTTTTTGTTAGTTCCCCTTCGGGATAGGGGGGCTTTGAGTCGGGCGAAGGTTGATTTGGGTTTATGGGAAGGGGTTTTAAAGGATTTTTGGGCGCCCCATGTGTATCCTTTTGTGCAAACTGGGGAGGATTGCTTTCAGGTGAGGATGTTTGCCCCAGGTCTTAATATTACCGAAGATCCTGCCACGGGTTCGGCGGCCACTGCTTTTGCAGGTTATTTGGCGACATATAAACAGGGGGATGGTTGTTGGAGTTGGAATATTGCGCAGGGTTTGGAAATGGGCCGCCCTAGCCAGATAAGGGCGATCGCCCTTAAGACTGATAATATAATTGAGGAAATTAGGGTAGGGGGAGAATCGGTAATTGTAACGGAAGGATTTTTAAGGTGTTAATTATTTTTTTTATAAATTTCAGCAGGTAATTATAATATAAAGATATAGACTAATAAAAGATGAATATGTCCACTAGCCCAGACGATTTAATTCTTTGCCAATGTATTTTTAGTATCCCTCAAGATCGGGATTTGGAAATCCCTTTTGGGGAATTGGATAATGGTGAAAATCTTTCCCGCTACGCCCTCGCCATGTCCTATGATCATGATCAGCTCACTCCTTTTGCTACTAAGGGCGATCGCCATTACTATGAACTTTTAGTCACGGACACTCAACCAGAAAAGCTATCATCTTTAGATGAAAACCTCGAAAAAGTAGTAGAATTTGACCGTAAAAGTTTAATCAACGCAGGAATACCAGGTTTAGCCTTTCCCTATCTCACCTTAACCGAATATTCGCCCCTTGTTCCCGATCTTTTGGATGCTTGGCAAGATGATCAAGGGAGTGAATATGTCATCATCAACCAAAGAGACAACTGGCAATCATTAAGTCATTTTCTCTCTAACAACAACATTACCAATCATCAAGTCTTCCACCACCTAAAAACCATGGCGAAACTGTGGAAAGACTTACAAAAATTGAAATGCGCCCAAACTCTCCTCGAAGAAGATAATCTGGGTATTGGTGATTCGGGGGATTTGGAAATCAAAAAATTATATTTTGATGACCTCGATAACCTCCCCCATATCAGACAATTAGTAGAACAGTGGATCTTTATCTTAGAAGAAAATAATCAAACTGACGCAGCTACCCCCATCAAAGGATTGATGGAAAAAATTGAAGAAGGCAAAATAGATGAGATCAAAGAATTATCCGAGGCTCTCAATCTCATTCATCAACAAGCTCAATTAGATGATTTATTAGATGAAAATGAGGAAGAATTTTTAATTCCCCCCGATAAAGAGTTAGAGGAATTAGCCGATCAATTTGACTTTGACGAAGCTGAAGATGATCAAGAAGCCACGGTTATTAACAATGGGGAAAACATAGACGAACAACCCACCGTTGTTTTGCCCATGACGCTCTTAAGTTTAGCCGAATGCGGTATGACAGACATCGGCATGAAACGTTCCCACAATGAAGATTGCTTTGCGGTGGAAACCAAAATTAATAAACGGGAAACCCCTCAAGGTATTTTCTGCACAGGGAAAGGATTTTTCCTCGTCTGTGATGGTATGGGAGGCCACGCAGGGGGAGAGGTAGCTAGTGCCTTGGCTGTCAAGACTTTATATCAATATTTTCAAGAACATTGGCAGGACGAATTACCAGAGGAAGAAATCATCAAGGAAGGTATTTTAGAGGCCAACCGAGTCATTTATGATGCCAACATTGATAAAGGTAATCTTGGGGCAGGAAGAATGGGGACTACGGTGGTAATGACCCTTGTTCAAGATAATCAAGTGGCGATCGCCCATGTGGGAGACAGTCGCATTTATCGGGTAACCAGAAAATGGGGTTTAGAGCAACTAACTACCGATCATTCCGTTGCCCAAGCGGAAATGAAAAATGGCATTGAACCAGAAATTGCCTTTGCTCGTCCTGATGCCTATCAACTTACCCAAGCCCTAGGCCCTAGAAAAAGAGAATTTGTTCATCCTGAGGTGAGCTTTTTAGAAGTAAAAGAGGATACTTTATTTTTAATGTGTTCCGATGGTTTATCTGATAACGAATTACTTGAAAATAACTGGCAAAGCGTCCTTTTACCCCTATTGAGTTCTAAGGCCAACTTACAAGAAGGAAGCGCCCATCTTCTCGAACTAGCCAATCAAATTAATGGTCATGATAACATAACCTGTATTTTGGCAAGAATTAAAGTGCAACCTAATTTAGAGCAAAAAAATCCCTTACTTTAATATGTTTTCCTTGGAGGAAAGATCTTTAACCCCTAGAAATCTTGACAAACGTTCGGTTATACTCATTTCTGAAAATCAAAGCAACAGGTTATTATAAACTTGTGCGAACAGTTATTGATGTAGTATTAAGTAATGATTGTATCTGATCCCCTATCCCTTAAGTTAACAGATCTTTTTCCCTCCAATGGTTCTTTTAATTCTCAGTTTACAGGGATTACCCCCGCAAAAACTGAACTTAAAGCCCAACAAGAGTGGGACAGTGCGATCGCATCTATACAACAACTATTACACCTCACCATCGCCCCTCAGCCCCCCAAAACCACCCAAGGGGTAGTAATATCATCACCCACCCCAGCCATTACCCACACGGAGTTATTAAGTAGCCTTGAAGTAGCGGTTTTTTCCCCCTCCCTCGAAGGAAAAATGATACTTCCTGCCTGTGAAAAAAATACCATCGTCACCGAGCAACTTTTTTCCCCCATTAACATTCCTCTCCAAGAACAAGACTCCCTTAAAAATGAAGAATTTTGCCTAGTATTAACCAATGAATTTAGTTGTCTTTTAGTAAAAGGAATTAATCCTCAACAACAAAGTATTTTTAACTTTTCCTTTGACCCAGATTTAATCCATCAAGCATGGGTTTTATTAAGAAAAAAATTGGTCATTAACTATCAATATCAAGAAAAATATTTACAGGAGTTAATTAATAAGTTTAGTCCCCGAAATCCTGACTATAAAATAGTAAGTCGCTTTAGTCAATTCTTGCTAGAAAACCTTAGACTAATTGACCTAAAACCCTCAGAAGAAAAGCTAAATAAACAAGACAAAAAACGTCATCAAAGTATTTCCCTCAAAAAAACTCCCCTCCCCCCCTACGCTGAAATAGAACTATTACAAGCCCTCACCCATGAAATTAGAACCCCCCTAACCTCCATTAAAACCCTTACCAAATTATTACAGAAAAAAACAAAATCATCTCCCGATTTAACAAAATATCTGGAAATGATTGAGCAAGAATGCACCGAACAAATTAACCGTATGGACTTAATTTTTCGGGTTGCAGAATTAGAGGCTACCCCCCACAAACAAAAGCAGGTAAATCTAGTTCCCATTTGCCTAGAACAAATTTTAAATCAGACCATACCTATCTGGAAAAGACAAGCCCAAAGAAGAAATATTGTCCTTGATTTTATGATACCCCAAAAGCTACCTCAGGTAGTGAGCGATCCTGTAATATTGACTCAAATGTTAGGGGGTTTGATGGAAAAATTTACCCGTAATATTCCCAGCGGGGGACATTTTCAGGTGTTGGTTTTACCTGCGGGAAATCAACTAAAATTACAATTTTTGTCTGAGTCAAATTTGAATAGTAATCAGGTAAAATGTTTAGGGAAATTACTCTTATTTCAACCCGAGACGGGGAGTTTATCTCTTAATCCTGATGTGACTAAGCATATTTTCAATGTGTTAGGAGGAAAATTGATTATTAAACAAAAACAAGATAAAGGAGAAGTTTTAACGGTATTTCTTCCCCTTGGAAAACAAAAAAAATTGACAATAGACTAAGATTAACTAATAATAACAAAGTCAAGTATAAATACAGATGAACTTAGTGAATAATAACAATCACTGGCGTATTTTTTTGACCATCTGCTTAGTGAGTTTAATTACCCTAACAGGATGTCAAGCCACATCAGATTCTGCCGTAAGTGGTGGAAATAATAGCGAAGACATTGAAAGTCCTATTGCTGATGTTACCGAAGAAAACCAGTCCACCGATATAGATAATAATATAATGAGTTTACCAACATTAGAAGGAAAAGCGATCGTTGAAATGAAGGTTAAAGGGCAATCTATCACCATTGAGTTAGATGGAAATAATGCACCTATTACCGCAGGAAATTTCCTCGATTTAGTAGATAAGGGGGTTTATGATGGTTTAGTTTTCCATCGGGTTGTAACTGATCCGCAACCTTTTGTAGCACAAGGGGGAGATCCTCAAGGTAAAGATCCTAATTTTCCTGTGAGTCGTTTAGGCACTGGGGGTTATACTGATCCTAATACTAATTCTCAACGTTATATTCCTTTAGAAATTAGACCTGAATATGATGAATCTGCGGAGGATGTCACTGCCCCTGAAATTATTTACAGTACAACCACTACCATGACTCCTCAATTACGCCACGAATACGGAGTAATTGCCATGGCACGTTCTCAGATGCCTGATTCTGCTTCTTCTCAGTTTTATTTTACTTTGGCTGATTTACCTTTCCTTGATGGTAATTATGCTGTTTTTGGTAAGGTAACTGATGGTATGGATGTCGTTGAGGGTATTGCACAGGGCGATCGCATCGAGTCTGTGGAAGTTATTAGCGGTATTGAGAACCTAAAACGATAGGAATAGTAATGGAGAATGAATAATTGATAATTGATAATGAAGTGTTTTGTCGGACAAATAAAATAACTTGTTATTTACTTTATTTATTGTTGTTCTCTTGGTTAGCTGCAAACTTTAGGTTGTGTAAATGAAGGTTGTTGTTAGTGGTGTTGGTTTAATATCCTGTTTGGGAGATACTCAAACAACTTGGGATAAGATGAGTAAAGGATTATCGGGGATAAAATTATCTCAACCCTATGATTTTTTATCGGCGTATCCTTTAGGATTAATTAATCAATATCCTAGCAACATTGAAGATATTACCCTTAAAGTAATTAGAGAAACCCTCAAATCGGCTCATTTATCTTTCCCGTTACCAGATATGGGGGTGGTGGTGGGTTCGAGTCGTGGTTGTCAGGGTAGTTGGGAAATTTTTGCCCGTGAGTGGTTGCAAAATCAATGTACTCCTACTGATTGGTTAAAGACTTTTCCTTGTCAACCTTCTACCATCACTGCTCAATATGTTGGCTCTTTTGCCCCTGTCTTTGCTCCCATGGGGGCTTGTGCTACGGGCATAGGGGCGATCGCACAGGGTTACGAACTCATTAAACAGGGGCATTGTCAACGGGTTATAGCAGGGGCAGTGGAAGCGCCCATAACTCCCTTAACCATAGTTGGTTTTGAAAAAATGAAAGCCCTTGCCAATACTGGTTGTTATCCTTTTGCCCTCGAAAGGCAAGGAATGGTATTGGGGGAAGGAGGGGCAATGATAATATTAGAAACTGAAGAATCAGCCCGAGGAAGGGGGGCAACCATCTACGGTGAAATAAAAGGATGGGGAAGTAGTTGCGATGCACAAGCCATGACAGCGCCTGAGGAATCCGCCGATTCTGCCATTTATGCCATTAAACAATGTTTAGCCCGTAGTAATTTGAGTATAAAGGATATTGACCATATTCAAACCCACGGCACCGCAACTCAATTAAATGATCATCGAGAAGCTCTTTTAATCGAAAAAATATTTTCCCACTATCCCAAAATTAACCATACCAAAGCCGCCATCGGTCATACTTTGGGGGCAAGTGGTGCGATCGCCACTACCGTAACCCTACTATCCCTACATCAACAAAAACTACTACTCAACTATCAACCAAAAAAATCTGAATATCCCTTAAATTGGGTAGAAAAAACCGAAAACTATTCCTTTAAAAATTCTCTCTGTTTTAGTTTCGGTTTTGGGGGGCAAAATGCCATCATTGCCCTAAGTAAATATGAAAATTAAGAAGCCTTTTTGTCAGTCAAAGAACCTTGATTTTTACCATTATTATGTCCTTGATTATTTTCTTGAGCCTGAGCTTCCCCTTGTCTATAATTACTCAAAGTAATAACTGTTTTTAACAACTTAGTTAACTCTTTTTCCAAACTGTATAACTGTTGATCAACAAAATCATCAGCCTGAGTATGAATTTTTTCTGCTTCCATAATAGACTTTTCTAAAATTTTTCTAGCCTTTATTTCTGCACTCTCAACCATCTTTTCAATTTCCTTTTCCGTCTGACGACGCTTATCTTCACACTCTTGAAAAACCTTTCTTCTGAGTTGATTCGCTTGAAATTGTTCCTGTTGTACTAATAAAGACTCATCCAACCTTTGAGCCGCTTCCCGTTTAGCATTATTAACCAATTGGGAAGCATACTGTTGCGCCTCCTGAATGATATTATTTCTGTCCTCAATAATGTCCATTGATTGTTGAATACAATCAGGAATATTTCTTCTGATTTCGTCTAGTTGCTCAGTCAATTCCCGTTCATCAATAATCACCTTACGGGTGAAAGGAATATTGATTTTTTGGTAGATTAAATTATCTAAATTTAAAATAGATTCATTCATCGGCTGAGCCATCTCATCTATGGATAAACCCATGGAGTTATTTTGTCTTGGTTTCAAATTATCATTAACGGACTGATCATATTGTGTCATGGCGGTTTGGTAATGATTTACTATATAAAAAAAATCCTTAAACTCTAACTAAGATAACAATTATTACAAAATTGATAATAATTAAATTTACTATTATTTTGTACCACAGGATAACATAACTTTATTAAAGAATAATAGTCTGAAATTTTTCCTATGATTAAAATCAGCTTAAATCATTTTCCCATTAAGTTGCCCTGAACAGATCAAAACCATAAATTAACAAGGGTTAAAATATTGTGTAAGTGTCACAAAATACACAAAAATAATGTTTTTTTGATAACAATATAGTCAAAACTAGATATAACATCAAGGTGGTATGGTTTCATGTTTGCCCACTATCAATTGATCTTTATATTCACCTTAACCAAAGTATTTTTTTATCAAGCCCTTTAATTAAGAAAAAACTTTAAAGATTTTCAATATAAACCTTAAACCTTTCCAAATCGGCTTGGATGGTAGATTCTACCACCCTACCCAAAAAAAGATTATCCATCAATTGCCCAAGAACTCCCGGAATAGAATAAGCTACAGTTAAACGAACAATACTCGATTGATGGCGATCGTAAAAACGTACAGCGCCCCTATTCGGTAAACCATCCACCGACTCCCATTGAATAATCTGATGTTTCTCAAGATTAACAATACGAGATAACCAACTAAACTCAAAACCACCACTAGCCAACTTCCAACGGGATAAATCTTCATTATCAGGAAGAATAGTAACAGACTCAATCCATTTCATCCAAGAAGGCATCTTTTCAAGGTCTGACCATAACTTCCAAACTAAATCTATGGGTGCGTTAACTTCTATTTGTACACTATGTTCTAACCAATTACTCATTTGATGATGATAAAACTTCAAGAATTGTCCTATGATAACAAGATTCTACAGAGAAAATCTGTAATTCATAATTCATGATTAAGAGCTTCACTCGTCCAATTTGATGAGATAATTAAGTATTGTTAACAAAATATTAACTTAGTTATTATAAATCCGTGGATAAAATTCGTACAGTTTCAGACACCAGAAGGGCATTTTATCAATATCATACCCGCCCCATCAACTCTATTTATCGTCAAGTCGTTCAAGAATTGATGGTGGAAATGCACCTACTTTCCGTTCATGCAGACTTTAAACAAGATCCCATCTACTCGGTGGGAGTATGTCAAAGTTTTGATCAATTCATGACGGGTTATCAACCAGAAGAAGATAAAAACTCTATTTTCAATGCCTTATGTAAAGCCGTAGAAGCCAATCCCGATGATTATCGCTATCAATCGGCAACTTTTTTAAACTTTATTGAGGGAAAATCTGCGGAAGATTTAATTAACTGGTTATTAAATCCTGTTTCCGAAAATGGTTTGGATGAAAATATAGTCAATTCCTTAAAATCCGTTGTCGAGCGGGAAAATTTTAAATATAGTCGCTTATTTGGCATTGGCTTTTATACGATTATTAATCAACTTAACCCTGATTTAGCAAAAGATGAAGAAAAATTAGCTAAATTAATTGCCCCCTACGCCGAAAAACTACAACTACCCGTAGAGAAACTTAAAAAGGATGTTGACTTATATCGCAGTAACCTAGATAAAATCAATCAAATGTTAACGGTGATAGCAGAAACCATCGAAGCGAGTAAGAAGAAAAGAATCAATATGGAGAAAACAGAACAGAAAGAAGAAATCAACTAAAATATATTCAAGAAATTCTTTTGTAATGTTGAGATTTTCACCAGAAATTAAGAAATGTCTTTTAAGTTTTAACTTAATTCTTTTCATCCTAGCAATATTAAATAACTTGTGAACAAAAACAAATCTTTACGAAAATGAGGGGTTTAAACCCCTTGTTCTATTCATCGGTTAATGGTTACTTTTGGATCATGGCATGAGTAAAAACAAAGGGTTAACTATAACCAAAACAGATAAAGTTATCGGCAATATTTAAAATCAAAACTAATTATCTTTTATCACTATTTGACTGTTAATAATAATGTTAGATTTAAAACAAATTAGGGAAAATCCTGAAAAAATTTTACAACAACTCAAAACCAGAAAATCAGACTATAATCTAACCTCTATTCTCGAGTTAGATAACAAACAAAGAGATATTCAATCGGTGCGTACGGAATTACAAGCAAGGAGTAATGAAATTGGTAAATTAATCGGTCAAAAGATTCGTAATGGTGCTAATCCTGGTGGAGAAGAAATTGCCAGTTTGAAGCAAGAAGGTAATGAGGTTAAGGCAAAATTAGCAGATTTAGAACCCCAAGAAAGGGAGTTAAAAGCCGAAATTGAAGGGAAATTGTTAGAATTGCCTAATCTTCCTAGTGATAGTACCCCCATTGGTGGGAGTGAGGAAGACAATGTTGAGATAAAGAGATGGGGAGATGAATTTAAAAATCGGGTATCAATGGATAATGTGTTATCCCATGATGTGATTGGGGAAAATTTGGGGATTATTAATTCAGAAAGGGCGGTAAAGGTTGCTCAAAGTCGTTTTGTGTCTCTTGTGGGTGTGGGGGCTGCTTTAGAAAGAGCTTTGATTAATTTTATGTTAGATCGTCAAATTGAGGCGGGATATTTGGAAGTGATGCCCCCTGTGTTGGTGAATACTGATTCGTTGCAAGGCACGGGGCAGTTACCTAAGTTTGCGGAGGAAAGTTTTAAGTGTGAGGGGGAAAATTTATGGTTAACTCCTACGGCGGAAGTGCCTGTTACTAATTTTTATCGTCAGGAAATCCTAGACGCTGATAGTTTGCCTATTTACCATTGTGCTTATACTCCTTGTTTCCGTAGGGAGGCGGGTAGTTATGGTAGGGATGTTAAGGGTTTGATTCGTTTGCATCAGTTTAATAAGGTGGAGTTGATTAAGGTGGTACGCCCTGAGAATAGCGAGGAGGAGCATCAAAAGATGGTAAGGGATGCGGAGGGTATTTTACAGGCTTTGGAATTACCTTATCGGGTGGTGGAACTTTGTACCGGGGATCTTGGTTTTAGTGCTAATAAGTGTTACGATTTGGAGGTTTGGTTGCCTTCGGCTAATACTTATCGGGAAATTTCTAGTTGCTCTAATTGTGGGGATTTTCAGGCTAGACGGGCGGATATTCGTTTTAAGGAGAGGGGGGTTAAGGGTACTGGTTATGTCCACACTCTTAACGGTTCTGGTTTGGCTGTGGGGCGGACTATGGCGGCGGTGTTGGAGAATTATCAACGGGCTGATGGTTCGGTGGTTGTACCTGAGGTTTTGCGTCCTTATTTAAGAAGGGATGTTTTATAGGGCTTGATCTATATTAAAAATTTTGTGTGATAATTTACCGATAGTATGAAACAGTTTGCGCCTGCGACTCTGAGAAATAGAGAGCCAATTTTGAAGGTTTTAAAGAAGATTTTGCCCTCTGAAGGTGGTATTTTGGAGATTTCTAGTGGTACGGGGGAACATTGTGTTTATTTTGCTCCCCATTTCCCTGGCTGTATTTGGATTCCTTCGGATATAAATGAGGGTGCGATCGCCAGTATCACTGCATGGAAACAAGAATCAGGACAAAAAAATATTGATTATCCTTTAATGGTTGATGTCACTAAACCTCAGTGGTATCAAACTTTCAGAGAATCACAGATAAGGGCGATCGTCTGTATTAATATGATCCACATCGCCCCTTGGGATGCCTGTATCGGTTTGATGGCAGGGGCGGGACATCTTCTTCACCATGGCGATAAACTCTATTTATATGGCCCATATAAACGAAATAATCAACATACAGCCCTTAGCAATGAAGAATTTGACCAATATCTACAAAGCCAGAATAGGGCATGGGGAGTCAGAAATATGGAAACTGTTGTGCAAACAGCAGAAAAACAAGGACTTCATCTTCAACAAATTATTGAGATGCCGAGCAATAATTTTTCCTTGATTTTTGAGAAACAATGTTAAATTTTATGACTGCCAAAAGTTTCTCCCATAGAAGTGATATTCTGAAAAGTGAAAGAGAATAATAAAACCGTAGCAAATAGATTAAGGCCCATGGCAGAGTATCAAATTTTAAATTTTCACACTCAGTATTGTGATTGTTTATCCATGAAATTACAACTTATCCCTGTAGCCAACACTGCCAATCATTTCCAACTTAGCCTTAATCTTGATTTCACCCCCCAAGAAAAAAAAATTCTTCATGGTAATATAAAGTTTGCCCTAAGGGTAGTAAGACTATATCTAAACCTTGAAAATATTAATCTTATCGAAGCTAACGAGACAAAATCTCCCCTCATCAAAAAAATAGATAATCCCCTATCTCGTCTGCCCTATTGGGAAATACGACACATTACCGATAGTAAGTTTTTAGAGGGACATTTGGATAATGTTATCCTTGGTACTGTGGAAATTCAAACCACCCCTTACCAATTAACTGCCACCCTCAAAAGTAAACTAGCCCATGTTTATTTAAGTCAAATAGAAGGTTTGTGGCGCCACGATATTACTCCTAATAAACACGCTGTTTTAGAAAGAAAATTAGCCAAATTTATCTGGCAAACTAACTTAAAACCGTTTGTGGCGGAAACTATTTTTAGTTCCGATGAAATTACTACTAATTCAACTCACAGCCAAGAAAAAGAAGATGATTTATTGAAAGAATTAAAGGAAATTTTACAAATTATTTATCAAACTCCTAAGGATGATTTTTCTGATTTAGCACAAATAGCTGGTTTAAATCCTTTAGTAGATTTTGCTGGAGGAGATTTGACGGGGGCAAATTTAAGTGGTTTAAAGCTCAGTAGCGCTGATTTCAAGTATGTTAATTTACGAGGTGCTGATTTAACGGATGTGGATTTGAGTGAGGCAAATATTAGTTATGCCAAGTTAAATGGTGCTGATTTGAGTGGTGCTTATTTGGAGGGAGCAAATTTAAGATTTTCTAATCTGCAATCGGCTAGTTTGGCATTGGCGAATTTAATTGGTGCTGATTTGACGGGAGCCAACTTACTGAAAACGAATTTAACGAAAACTACTTTGGCTCAGGCTTTGGTAGAGGGAACAATTTTTGGGGATAATATTGAGGGTTAGTTGCGGTGCTATAATTATAAGCTGATCTTTTTGATAGTTATCCATGAGTATTCCCATTCAACGTCAATACACTTCCCCTAATTGCACATTGTTTTTACAAGGTTTTAGTGATGATAACAATGCTGTATCTAATGGTATTCCTGTAATGACAATTTTAACTGAGGCTAGGTGTCAGATTTTGGGTAATCCTACGGTGTTGAGTGGGGGGGTTACTTTTGTGGCTAATTTACTTCGGGCAGTTAGTGCTTATGGGCAGGAGTTATTGAGTGGTTTAACTCATTCTTGGGCGGCGGATGATGACAGTGATTATGTTTATTTACGTAAGTTGCCCCAAAAAAATCGTCATCTTTTGGTATGGCAAGAGAAAAAGGAAGATAGTGGCAATCAGTTGGAAATAGAGTTAAGCACGGTTCAGTTATTTGATTTATTGGAAACTCTTGATCAGCTATTGGTAGATAGTGCTACTTTACCCCATTTGAGTGATAATCTTTCCCCTGTATCTCGTCGTTATCGTCAAATGGAGGTTTCTTTGGTTGAACAATCTACCCCCGCTGTGCTTGGGGTGGCTGGGTTTGCTTTAAGTGCGATCGCCCTTTTCCTTATTCCTATACCTAACGAAATTCCAGATCCAAACCTCGAACCCATTGCCCCAAGGGAAGAAAACATCGAAATAGATCCAGAATTACCCCTTGATCCCCCTGGCATAGAATAAAATTAAGAATAGGATTATGAAAGTTATTTTAATTAGTGGAGCAAGTAGAGGCATCGGTTTAAAGGTTGCCGAACAACTGATTAAGGAAGATTATCATCTTAGTTTAGGGGTGAGAAATCCTCAGGATTTAGATGGAAGCGTCTTTATCAATAACCCAAAAGTTTTGATTTTTGCCTACGAAGCCACTAACAAACAATCTCCCATCGATTGGGTAAAAGCTACCATTGATAAATTTGGACAGATTGATGGGGTTATTAACTGTGCGGGAATCCTGAAAAGACTACAGTTTGAAGATGATAACGAAGAAGAATTAGATAATCTTTGGGAAATAAACGTTAAAGCACCTTGGCGATTAACAAGGGAGGCTTTTCCTTATCTCAAACAATCAGGGGAAGGAAGAATTATTAATCTTGTTTCTATGTCAGGGAAAAGGGTAAAAGGCACTTTAGCAGGATATTCCGCCAGTAAGTTTGCCTTTCTTGCCCTTAGTCAAAGTATGCGTAATGTGGGCTGGGATGATGGTATTAGAGTTACAGCTATTTGTCCTAGTTTTGTCAATACGGACATGGCAAAAGGGGTAAATCTTAATCCTCAAATGATGACCCAACCCGAGGATGTTGCTAAAGTGATTAGTATGGTTTTAGGTTTGCCTAATACTGCCTATATTGGCGAAATTTTGATTAACTTTAATCTGGAAAAGTAGTTAATAATGGACAATTAATAATTAATAAACTATTATTTACCACCTAATATCAAGTTCCCTAGATCACTTATAGATCAGGAATATCAATATCTTAGTTCAATTTATTGAACGAACTGCCATTAGCCGTGTAATTCATTACACGGTGAGGCTATTCATTTATAATATGAAATAGAAAAAAGATTGCTATAGATATAATTAACTTCAATTCGGGATAATTGTTTATGGAAAAAAATAGCCCTTTGAGTATTTCCCGCCTTGTAATTCATTACAAGGCTACGGATTTTTCGTTCAATGAATTGAACTTTTATGTTTGGAAATAAATGGATTCAGTACCCATAAATCTATACAAGGAATGGTCAAGGGTTTTAACCTAAATTGAGGTTAATTAGGCTGAGATTTTATTTGAGAGGTTTTATTTGTCGTAAACATTTAAGTATTTCATATAATTAATTCTCCGAACTTGATACAAAACCTCACTCTAACCTATATGGACGTATCATGTTACGTCATTACCACAGCGCACCTTAATTGTTTAACCTAGTTTCTGTGGTGCTTAACAATTCTGCGGGGGTAACTTGTAAGTTATGAGCAATCCAGCTAAAACCGCCGATAAAAATGGCAAAAGAAGCTACTAAAGCCCCCGTTAAAACCCTTACCCTCCCTTGTAAAGACTTAATTTGAGTCTGGGCAGGTAGTGCTAAATTTTCGACTACTTCCACTGGTTTACTTTCTGACTCGGGAAATTCTACTAAACTATAAAGCCAATCTGTAATTAATTGAGGGCATTTTGGTTGTAAATATAACTTACATCCTAAGTGCTGGGCGATGGGGCGTGGAAAACGACTAATATATTTTAAGGTGGGATTAATACCCCATAAAGGACAATACTTATTGATCAAGTTCAGGGTTGCTATATCATAGAGACAACCAATAATTGCCTTGGCACTTGCTTCTTCTCTTTTAAATAGTTGTTCTAATAATACTAAGATTTCTCTCAGTTTTTCTTCTTCTTGTTGATACTCTTTTAAGGTTTTTTTCTTACTCATGGAATTATAAAATATAATGATTGCTTATTTCATACTAACATTATATTTATATTTTATTACCATTAATTAATATACGAAGATCATTATAAAAATATTTTTTATTAAATTTTTATGATTACAAACTATTAGAAGAAGATTAGACTTTTTACTACTATAGATTTTAAGAGAAAATCTGATGAGTATAGATATTAAAAGTTATTATTAATTAGATTTTTATAATGGATTATAGATAATAAACTTTTATTTAAAAAGCATAAAAATAAGTTTAAACTCATTTATATTTATTATATTTTAAATTATCTAATTAAGATAGTTAGAAAACAACTAATTTTTATTGGATATAGTTTGAGTACACCATAAGGGCGATCGCCCTTATAATACTAAAATCATGAATCAAAATATATCTTAATTTAACTTATTTAAAAATAAACTTTTAGGCATAGAATTAATTATAAAGTGAATGATAATTTATTTTATAAATCAAATTTTGTGCAAAAATAACTAGAATATTTTTTAACTAAAAAAGTAATCAAAAAAAGAATTAAAAAAGTAATAAATTAAAAATTGCTATGATGGAAATAGAAAAGACACATAAAATCAAAAATAAATAAAAACCATGAAAATAATAAAACCATTAGTCATATTAATGGGAGTCAGTACATTATTAGGCTTTAATAGTGTCAATCCTATTCATGGGCAAAACTTAACTACCCCTTCTGACAATCAAGAAAAAATTTCTCTAACTACCGCAAATATAAACCACCTTGAAAACCAATTAATATTAGCAGGGCATTATCAACGGCGCCCTAACTCTCGATATTATGATAGGGGTGGCTACTACAACTACAACAATAGACGTAATCAAAGAGTAATAATCGTTCCTAGTAATGGGAATATTAATCTTTACAACGGTAATTTAAGAAGAAATAACACCTATTGGAATAATAATGGTTATTACAACAACGGATATAATTATCCTAGAAATTCCTATGAAGATCATATCCGCTATAATCAGAATTATCAACGTAGTAGAGATTATCGACGTATAGAAAGACAATGTACCCATCGAGCATTTACATCGGCTTGGGGGGGCATACGTTGTCGTAACACTAATCCTTCTGTGGAGTGGAGAAACATCTATTTTGAGTAAATAACAATGTTGAATTTTCTATGCTTTACCCTTTCTAAATGGAGAGGTTTTGATTTATTAAAAATGAGATGGTGGGCAATGCCCACCCGACAAGTTATATCAAGTTAGGATAATTTGTTATCAATGGATTGTATCTTTGTACCCCCACCGTGTAATTCATTACACGGCTAACGGTGATTCGTTCAATAAATTGAACTAAGATATTGATATTACTAATTTGTAAGTGAAGTGATCAAGCGGACTTGATATTAAACGATAACGAAGTTAACTAATTTATTAGGTACTACAATTACCTTTTTAATCTCTTTACCCGTGATATATTTTTGGGCAACTTCCGAGTCTTGGGCAAATTGTTGTAACTCCTCTTTAGTCGCGCCCGCAGGTACAGAAATAGTACCTCTGGTTTTACCCATAATTTGAATAACTAGGGTAATTTCATCTACCGTTAAGGCTTCCTCATCTACCGTTAACCAAGGTTGTAGATGTACCGATTCACTGTTACCTAACAATTGCCATAATTCCTCGCCGATATGGGGGGCAAAGGGTGCAAGAAGGAGAATTAGGGTTTCGATACCTTCTCGATAAACAGGGGAGTTTTTATCTTTACTATCTCGGAGGGCATTATTAAGTTTCATCAATTCAGAAACGGCGGTATTAAGCTGATAGTCTCCGTTTAAGTCTTCCGATATTTCTTTGATGGCGATATGGATTGCCCGGCGTAAGTCTTTTTCGGTTTTACTTAATTTAGTTTTATCGATGGTTTTATTTTCCGCTGATTGGGGATTATCGATAAATTCATTAACCAATGTCCAAACTCGGTTAAGAAAACGATATTGCCCTTCTACATCCGCATCATCCCATTCCAAATCTTTTTCGGGAGGTGCTTTGAAAAGAATAAACATTCTGGCGGTATCTGCTCCATATTTGGATAATACCACTTGAGGATCTACCCCATTATATTTTGATTTGGACATTTTTTCGTAAAACACCGAAAGGCGATCGCCCGTAGCCTTGTCATAGTAAACAGTTTCAGTTTTACCATCTGGGTTGGTTTCTTCCCTTTCTTCAATATTTTCAGGAAGAATATATTTACCCGTCACAGGATTTTTATAGGTAATACCTTGTACCATCCCTTGGGTTAAAAGACGTTTAAAAGGCTCATCCACATTGACTAAACCCCTATCTCTCACTACCTTGGTAAAGAAACGGGAATAAAGTAAATGTAATATGGCATGTTCAATGCCCCCTACATACTGATCCACCCCCATCCAGTTGTTTACCCTATCAAGGCTGAAAGGCTCATTTTCGTTATTTGCGTCGGTGTAACGAAGAAAATACCATGAAGAATCAATAAAGGTGTCCATGGTGTCTGTTTCCCGTTTCGCAGGAGTGCCACAATTAGGACAAGGTACATTAACCCAGTCTTCCATCTTAGCTAGGGGAGAAGGGCCACGACCAGAAAATTCTACTTGATCAGGTAATTTTACAGGTAAATCTTGATCGGGTACTGGTACTGTACCACAATTGGGGCAATGAACCACGGGAATAGGACAACCCCAATATCTTTGACGGGAAATTAACCAATCACGGAGGCGATATTGGATGCGTTTTTTACCATAACCTTGATTTTCGGCAAATTGGATAACGGCATTTTTGCCTTTGGTGGAATCCATCCCTGTAAAACTACCAGAATTTACCATGGTACCTGCTTCGGTGTAGGCTTCTTGTAGTTCGGGAACTTCGTTATCAGAATCATCAGGAATAATTACCACTTTGATAGGTAGGTTATTCTCTTTGGCAAATTTGAAGTCTCTGACATCGTGCGCTGGTACTCCCATTACTGCCCCTGTACCATATTCGTATAGTACATAGTTAGCGATGAGGAT
Organism: Cyanobacterium stanieri LEGE 03274; assembly: GCF_015207825.1. Classification (NCBI taxonomy): domain Bacteria; kingdom Bacillati; phylum Cyanobacteriota; class Cyanophyceae; order Chroococcales; family Geminocystaceae; genus Cyanobacterium; species Cyanobacterium stanieri. The sequence goes on along the minus strand of NZ_JADEWC010000010.1, from coordinate 69,686 downwards.
GGGAATTTCTTCCCCTGTAAAGGGATTGATGGCTTTTCCTCCCGTCAAAACACCTTTTTTGGGTTTATCATCGGCGGTGCGATCGATTTCACTTTCCGCGCTAACCTCTTTGATAAAGGCTTCCACTGCTTCTTTTCTGTCGGGGGTGGTAACGAGGGGGGTTAAGGGATGTTCGGGCGCCAATACCACATAGGTTACTCCATAAACGGTGTCGGGGCGGGTGGTGAAAACGGCAATTTTTTCGTCCTTATCAATGACAGGAAATTCGAGGTAAGCACCTACGGATTTGCCGATCCAGTTTTCCTGCATGGTTTTCACCCTTTCTGGCCAGCCGTCTAGTTGGGATAAATCCTGCAAAAGTTGTTCAGCATAATCAGTAATTTTGAAAAACCATTGTCTTAATAGTTTTCTTTCTACCTTCGCCCCACTACGCCAAGAATAACCGTCTCCGTCCACTTGTTCGTTTGCCAATACGGTTTGATCGATGGGATCCCAATTTACCGCAGCTTCTTTCTGATATGCCAATCCAGCCTGATAAAACTGTAAAAATAACCACTGTGTCCATTTATAATATTCTGGGGAACAGGTCGCCACTTCCCTATCCCAATCGATGGATAATCCTAATTGTTTAAGTTGCGATCGCATCTGGTCGATATTTTGATACGTCCAAGTAGCAGGAGGAATCCCCCGATCAATAGCCGCATTTTCCGCAGGTAAACCAAAGGCATCCCACCCCATGGGATGTAATACCCGATGCCCATTCATCCTTTGAAAACGTGCAATCACATCAGTAATTACATAGTTACGCACATGGCCCATGTGTAACTTTCCAGAAGGATAGGGGAACATGGAAAGGGCATAAAATTTAGGTTTATCGCTATTCTCTTCGGTTTTATATAATTCCTTTTCTGTCCATTGCTGCTGCCATTTATTTTCTATGTCACTGGCTTGATAAGGAGATTGCATAATAATTTAATGGAAATTAACTATAATCACTTAATTTAATCAATCTTCTATCTTACCCCACCCTGTAATCTCAAGTCAGATTAGTAAAGTTTACGATAAACCACCGTGTAATCAATGAAGTTTTGGTTATTATTTAAGGTGCGCTGATTTTCTATTTATCTTAAGAGAGTTTCATCTTAAATATAATTTTTCATCAATCCCTCAAAAGGTTATCTTCAATCCATTTTTTACCGTGATATTCTGCCACTTTTGCATCATCAAACTCACTTACTTCCCGTACCGTTTTTCCCTCTTGAGTTACTACTTTAAATTCCCATGCTTTATCAGGATGATACCCCACAATTAACAAATTTTTACCTACATGATTAACACAGTGAATTTTTTGATACATTGCTTTTTCTTGCTGAACCATAAAGATGTTAATATTTTGTAACAAACAATTACAACCAGAATAACAAAATCTTTATAAAATCATGTACACATTACCCCAACCCCCTTTAGTCTTATTAGCTATGGGTTTTTTTATTGGAGTTACCTGCGGTTTAGCCTTTGAATCTTCCTTAAAAATCAAAGTTAATTATTGGAGTAATCAAGGCAAAAAAGGAATAAAAACAGACTTATCAGAAATCTCTGTCTTAAAAGTACCTTTCTTGGGTATTTGTTTAGGAATTTGTATGTTTTTAGCTGCAGGATTAGAAATCTTTACCTACAATCGCATTTTATCTTACTCTGTTTCCTTACCTTTAACAGTTTTTATTGGTGTACTAATCTGGGTACAGCTGAAAAAATTGATTGTACAACTTTTAGAAGGTGGCTCTCAAGCTATTGATTTAGACTCTTATTTTTAAAAACAGTAACCATGGCAAAACAAATCCCTACTTTTCAGGTGGTGGATAAATTTTGCCATCAACAACAAAAATAGGGTCGTCACTGAGTACGCCCTACCAGAAATTATGTAATTATGGGAAAATCAAACTCTCAAAAATCACGTTTTTCAATACAAGGACGGATTTCATTTAAATCTAAATAACGATCTGTAGCATTGCGTAATTCTCTAGCGATCATACCTTCCGTAGAAACCACCGTAATATGAGTATTTTTGGAGCGTAAAAGCTCGATCGCCCTTTCAAAGTCACCATCACCACTAAATAATACCACTCGATCATATTGATCTACAGTGTTAAACATATCCACTACAATTTCTATGTCAAGGTTTGCTTTTTGAGAAAATCGACCCGAACTATCATCATAATATTCTTTAAGAATTTTGGTTCGTACAGTATAACCCAAACTAATTAAAGCATCTCGAAATCCCCTTTGATCTTGAGAATCTTTTAAACCAGTGTACCAAAAAGCGTTGATTAACATAAATCCTGATTCTTCAGAAAAATAATCAATCACTTTACGAGGATCAAAAAACCAACCATTTTTTTGCTGGGCATAAAACATATTATTACCATCAACAAATATAGAAATTCTATCCCGCAAACGATTATTGTTAATGTTGTTTACATAATTATAATGATTCGTATTATTAATTTCGGAATTAGGGGCAATAATGGTGGTGGAATTTACTTGGGGTTCAGGGTTATATTCGGGACGGGGAATTAGCTGAGGACGAGGATTAAGAATAGGATTTTCATTGGTTTCTAACTTCAAGTCAGGTTCATTATCGGAATCGTTTTCTGATTCTTTGTTATGGTTAATTCCGTTGAGATTTGTATAGTCATTACCAATGCTATACTTCCCATTATTAAAATTAAAATTGGTCATAATAATTGTTTTAATAAATAAAATATATTTTGAATTTACTAAGGGCTATTGTTTATATTTATTGCTTAGATTAGTATTACTTTTATTTAAGTAAATATTGACTTGATTTTTTAGCCTGTAGTATTTTCAGTTAAAGTAAAATAAGGGGTTAATAGATAAAGTATATATTTTTTAACTTTACTATTAATAACATAATATTCTTAAGATACACAGAAATTTATATGTATTTTTGTACTTAAAAGGTACTAGAATATATAGCAAATCCAGCTAGTGAATTTTGCTTTTTAGCATTCAATATCAATTTATTCTCAACTTATTCAGTTACTATTGTTTAGTAATAATGTAGTTACTTTTAATTTATAGTCAGATAATTTTTGTTTTAATTTAATAGGTTAAATAGTTGAAATAAACAGCTAATAAAACTGCTTAAAAATAAAAATAATTAATTAGATTAGTAATATGTTATGGACTTAAAATATCTTGAAATCAAGATTAATAATTAAATCTCAGAAAAATAGTAATACTAATTATTTTTTTATTAGAGATGACAAAATTAGAGAATAATTTTAATAATTAAACTAATCCTAATGCTGAGATATAAAACCTTCTGATTTTACAAGGTAAGAACACCAATCGCTCCACCCCCCTACATATAATTTGCAGTTATCATAACCGATAGTTTGTAAAGCAAATATATTCACACAGGCTGTAACCCCCGAACCGCAATAAGCAATAATTTCGGGATATTTGAGATAGGGTTGCCAAATGCTTTTAAGTTGCGATGGAGATTTTAAAAATCCCTCAGGGGTGGTGTTTTCTTGCCAAAAAACATTATGACTATGGGGAATACTTCCCGCTATCGGATCGATAGGTTCTGTTTTTCCTAAGTGGCGATCGCCCGAACGAGCATCAATAATCGCTATATTAGGAGACAATTGAGCTTGTCGAACCCCTTCAATATCAATAACAGAATCAAAATTAGGTTCAGCAATAAACGAACCTTGATGATTACGAGGAATAACATCATCTGTAGGAAAATTATGCCTTTGCCAATTTTGCCAACCACCATCGAGAATAAAAACTTGATGATGTCCCAAATAACGTAATAACCACCATAAACGGGCACAGAAGGCAAAACGAGAATCATCATATACAACCACTGTTGTTTGATTTTTAGTAATGCCAATTGTTTCCAATTTGGTGGTCAATAACTGATTATCAGGTAAGGGATGCCTACCTCCGTGGGCGTTAACTACTTGTGAAAGATGATCATTTAAATCTAAATAATAGGCATTTTTAATATGGCTATGATTATACTGTTGATAACCCCAACGAGCGTCCCGAAGACGGAAGCGACAATCAATAATTTTGATGTCAGGATTGTTAAGGTTATCATTGAGCCATTCTGCCGAGACTATGCTCTGATGTTGACCCATTTTGGTAAGTTAATAACAATTCAATAATTAGTTTAAATATAAATAGATAAATATATAGTAGGCTTTTTACTTTATTTAGCCCTATGACTATAGTAATGGATCTCTTAACAATGAACAATGGATTAACGGAAAAATAAAGGCACACAGGAAAAGACAAATCAAAATCTATCCTTAATAAAACAGAAAAACTATCATGGATAAATAAAAATAATAATACTCATCCCATGAACAAAAAAATATTACTCATCATCAGTCTTATTTCCTTCTGTCTGCTTTCTTTTACCAGCTATGCCATGGATAGCTTAACCCAAATCCAAAATGCCATCATCAGCGCCCAATCAACATATCAGCCCCCTCGGGGAGATGTAAGATTATTGGTTATTAGCGATTTAAATGGCGCTTATGGCTCTACAGAATATGATCAAGAAGTACATCAAGCCTTAAAAAAAATTCCCTTTTGGAATCCCGACTTAGTATTATGTGGAGGGGATATGATTGCAGGGCAAAAAACCTCTTTAACGGATACCCAAGTAAAGGCAATGTGGAGCGCTTTTGATGCTCAAATTGCCCAGCCCCTCAGAGATTTAAATATACCCTTTGGTTTTACCATGGGTAACCATGATGGCTCAGGAAGTTTTAGCACCCGAGAAAATCGATTTTTTCATCAAAGAGATCGAAATTTAGCCAGAGAATATTGGCAAAATCCCCATCATAGTCCCCAAGTTAATTTTGTAGATCGTAGTAATTTTCCTTTTTATTATACTTTTATGGAAAAGGATATTTTTTTTATGGTGTGGGATGCCTCTTTTCGTCAGATACCCTCTGCCCAATTAGCTTGGGCTAATGAAGCGTTAAATTCTCCCCTTGCACAACAGGCTAAGATGCGCATGGCGATCGGGCATTTACCCCTTTACGGCGTTGCCATCGGCAGAGACAAAGATGGGGAAGTATTAGATGAAGCAGAATTTTTGCAAAACTTTTTAGAGTTAAATGGAGTTCATACTTATATTAGTGGCCATCACCATGCTTATTATCCTGGGCACAAAAGAAATTTACAAATGTTACACGCAGGAGCATTAGGGGGCGGGCCTCGTCGGTTAATTGAGGGAAATAATCAAGCCATGAAAAATATTACTGTCATAGATATAAATTTTGACAATCCAGACTTAACCACTTATACAACTTATGATTTGAAAACCCTTAAAGTCATTGACAATGAACAATTACCGCGCTTGTTAATGGCTCACAATGGCATGATTTTACGAAAAGATATTGACATTCAAGATTTATCTAGCTCAGAAAAAGACGCTTGTTTAGCCAAATACCCTTTAAATCCATATACCTGTGAAAATTAACCCTTAACCGCCAAAAAAACCCCTCTCAATCAAGAGAAGGGCTTTATCACTATAACTAAACTAATCTTAGAAAGTGAAAGTTGTTCTTAAAGTACCGATGAAGCTACTGTTGTTGGTTTGATCAGTAGAATCTACATAAATAATCCCAGGGGTGATAGAGATATTATCGTTAACAGGGTATTTGTAGAATGCTTCAATGTGGAAAGGAGTGGTATTTAAAGGAAGTTGACCAGCACCATCAACGAAGTCTTGAGCTCTGGTACTGTAAGGTTGAACCCCAGCGAATAAACCTAATACGCTACCTTCTTTGGCAAGGTCTAAGAATGCAACTCCACCACCATAGCTGTAGATATTATCATTACAGTTGCTGTCGGGGCAAAGAGCTACGTTGTCGGTAGAAAGGTTAACATCGGTGTAGTTGAAGAAACCGCTGATGCTTACTCTGGGGCTAACACGCCAAGCTGCTTGGGCGCCGAAAGAGTCACTTTCATAATCTAAGAACTGACTTCCAGTTAATACAGGGTTGTTGGCTACGAGAGTACCAGTGATGTCACCGAATAAAGGAGAACCCGCTTTGTGGAAACCACGCATATAGGTTAAACCTAAGTCGAAGTTTTCACCAAAAGCTAAGTTTAATTGTCCAAGGGCGGAGTAATCACCATCAAATAAACCTGCACCGTCGGAAGGATCATTTCCGTTAGCGGCTAAGTAACCAACGGTAAAGCTAGAGTTACCAATGGGGAAGGTTGCACCGATACCAGCACCAGAACCAATTCTGTAGATGGGGCTAGAAGATGCGAAGGTAGATAAAGCACCGTTACCACCGTCAAAGTCTTCAAAGAAGGGGCTAGTGGTGGGGGCGTAGTCACTGTGGATACCACCGGCAGCGGCTAAGAAGAATTGAATCTCTCTGCTACCGACACTGATGGGGGCGTAGTATGCTAACCAGTCTAGGTCAACATTATTACCGTTTTCACCAAGGTTAAAGGTTTGGTTAAGAGTACCACCTGGATCGCCGATGATGGAATCTCCGCCAGTGAAACTCTGGATGTTACCACCTGCTAAACGGGTTACGAGGGTATCTCTACCAGTGAAGCTGGTTTCTAAGGCTAAACGGAATCTGTCACCGAAGATGATTTGGTTACCGTTGTCTGCTCCAGTTAAACCCATGATTACTTCACCGTTTAACTTGGTGGTGGTGGAGAATTGGTGATCTTCGAGGAAAGCTACTCTACCTTCGAGGTTATCAACTCTTGCACCGAGGGCCGCTAGTTCGGTTTCAAATTCAGCAATTAATCTTCTGAGGGCGGCTACGTCTTCTTCGCTTACGCCACCGGTACCGATTAAACGTTCGATGGATTGCATACAGGCGTTTAAACCAGCGGCAAATTCATAACGACTCAAGGCACGGTTGCCTCTGAAGGTGCGATCGGGGTAACCAACGATACAGCCGTAACGTTCAACTAAGCTACGTAGAGCTTCATATGCCCAGTCGGTGGGGGATACGTCACTTAATTGGTTTACAGAAGTTACTTGTCCTTGAGAGTTGGAAGCACCTTCTGCGCTGTATTTGTCTAGTTGATCAATGATTTCGCTGTTGGTGTCGAAAGATTGAGCTGTGGTGAACTCTTCGTTGGCTTGTGCTTGAGCGTTAACCAGTAAACTTGCACCGATAAGGGCTGGGGTTACTTTTAATGATTTCCAAAAAATTCTGTTCATTGTTTTCCTCACACGTTTTATATAAGACTTAAACTGATGTTCTTTAGTCTGAATGTTATCCTAGCACTAATTATATTTTTTTTCCACTAATTAAGGGGGGTTTTGTTACGCTTTCTTAACTTTCTCTTAAAGAGAATTCGTTAAGGGTTTTGGTGGAAAGGATTCAGAGTTTTAGGGGTTTTTGTAAAAGATTTTCTAGGGGGTTATGGGGTTGATATATAAGACCTGAGGAAACAATATTTTGTTCCCCCATGGGTTCATCATTTTCGAGGGGAAAAAGTACCCACCTACTACCTTGGGGAAGGGATTTAAGACTATGGGAACTGTTCGATAACCAGACTAGGGGTTGGGTAGGTTTTATAACTTCTTGATTATTGTTATTGGTTTCTAGGGGTTGAATGGCGGCGAGCGCCTCTAGCACCACATGATTACCTTTGATAGTGCCAGTTTTTGGAGTCCAAAGTTTAACGTCCAATTGTTGACGACTACAGTAGAAATAAAGGGAAGCGGTGGCAATGACGGCTTTTTCAAATAATTCCTGATGCCAATCTTGACTATTATCGAGACATATAACAACTTCTTGCCCCCCTGTGATGGTTTCTAATTCCCTTACTTGTAGTTCGCCAAAACGGGCGCTACTACGCCAATGAATCAACCTAGGAGGATCTCCAAATCGATATTGTCGGATAGCTTTGGTTACTCCCTCTGTGGCGTTGTGGTATAGCTTTTCGCTTTGTTTTTGTTGGGTTTGCTCATTACCAATATAGTCAATGAGAGGACAGTTTTTGAGGGGTAGAATTTGAGGATAAACGATCGCCCTTGCTTCTACATTTCTGATTTTGTGAGCATAAAATAAACCAATGGGGGAAGCACTCCTAACCTCTAAGTTATACCAATGATAAATGCCTCTGGTGGGGGCTTTAGCATAATAGGTTATTTTTTTCGTTTCTTGGGGAGCAAAGGTTTCTATGGAGCTATGAACGGGCTTAGAGAGCATAAATGGCAAGTGATCCACTATTTCTACAAAATTTTTACCCGATTTAGTTGGATTTGTCAGCGCTAATTCGATTAATAATTCATCTCCAGCACTAATAGGCTCGATGGGAAGACGTTTTATTTTCAATTTTTTGACGGTTTGGGAGGCAATGAAAATATTTAGCCCCGTTAGGGCTAGGGCTGTACCACTGAGTACATATAACCATCCTGCCATGGTATTGGTGGCCGCACCAAAAAAACTAAGGGCGATACCTAAAAGCACCCAACCACCGTAGGAGGGGTTAGGTAAATGGTTATGCCACCAATTACCTACTTTAAAAAGAAGGGAATCATTATGGGGCAATTTGAACGATTTAGGGTTACGATTCAACTTTTACACCTCTCCAAAAAGCAACATAGTTTTTAATATTTTCTGCTTTTGGTTTGGGTTGAGGATAATACCACGCAGCGTCTTTATTTTCTGCACCATTAACCGCTAGGGTGTAGTAACTTGCTATACCTTTCCAACCGCAAGTGGTGTGGGTTTGACTTGGTTTAAAATATTCTTGGTTAATGCTTTCAGGAGGAAAATAATAATTACCTTCAACGATTTCGCATTGCTCACTTTGAGCTAAAATCACATCATTCCAAGTAGCTTTTGCCATTTTTTAATATCTTCCTCTCAATAATGTTCTAATATAGTCATATGTTTTATTAACGTGAACTATACATTCTCAATTATATACATCATGGAATTAATTATCTGTTTTGGACTAGCTGTGTCTGTATTCAGTCTAGTGATAGCTTTAATTGTCGGTTTAATCTCTGCCCCCACGCCAATTTTATTGGGTATTTTGATTGTCGGCATGATGTTTACTCAAAAATCCATTGATAAGTTAACCACTAATGCTGATATTAATCTTGTGGAGGAAAAAGATAAGGATACAATAGAGAAGGTAGAAGTAAAAAATAATCAAGGAAATGGTCTTTTTAAGGGTATGATTTATAGGGGTTTAAATTATAATTCTTCCCATCAAATTGCCCTGAATATTCCTAAGAAAAATATTCAATACCGTGGGGTAAAAACTGATAACAAACCTTCGGATACAGTTTAAATAAAAAGCTAATTTTGACTTGATTGATATTTAGTTATTTTTTCCAAAAATTCTTCCGTTAACTTATTAAAGGCTTTAGAAGCTGAACAATTGGGGGCAGACATCACTACGGGCATAAACATATCTAGTGATTTGGCAACGTTGACATCCATGGGAATATCGGTAGGAAACATTTTTTCTGAACTAAAATCTCTTTCTACTCTCCTTTTTACTTGGGAATAATAGCGATCGTAACGTCCAAAAAGTCCTCCTTCTGATAAAATAAACACAATGCCCAATAAGTCTAGGTTGAGAGGGTTAATTTTAGCGTGTACTTTTTTTAAGTTTTTAACTCTTCTTTCTAACAACTGTATTCCCACTAGCGATAAAGGTTCGGGCCTTGCGGGTAATAAGTAAAAGTCACTAGCCGCGATCGCACTTTTGGTCAATAAATTATATCCTGGAGCACAATCCATAATAATAAAATCATAGTTAGGGGCAATGGGACGAACTATTTTATCAACTAATACCCTTTCAAAATCATTCCAAACCTCATCAAAATTATCGGTATTACCAGATTGTACCGACTTTTGGTGCATCATCTCTGAGACTAAATATTCATCATATAATTCTATATCCCCTGGTAAAAGAGATAAATTTTGAACACCACAAATATTATTAGTAATAATATCTTCAATGGTTAATTTTGCATAGGGATTAGGTTGAACAATATTATCAATTAAGTAGGCTAAAGTTTTTCTTTTTTTACGTAATTTGCTAAATTCCTGGGGCGCTAGAAGACTAAGAGTCGCACTAATTTGAGAATCTAAATCCAAAACCAAAACTCTTTTATTAAAATTTTTTGCTAAACAGGTAGCCAAATTAACTGTCAAAGTAGTTTTGCCTACTCCTCCTTTCATATTTACCGTACTAATAATATAACCCATAAAATTATTTATATTGCAATTTAAAAAATAGTAAAAAAAACAATAAATGTTTTGTCTTAAAATAATAAAGCACCCGAATTATTATTAATTATTCTTTCTCATTTGTCAATTCTTCTACCATCCAACCCAAATAACGAGATGAACCTTTTACGATAGGTAAGGCGATAATTTCGGGAATTTCGTAAGAATGTACATCTTGAATGGTATGAACAATAACATCAAATAGCGTTAAATCTGTTTTAATAATTAATTGCCATTCCTCATTACAATTCAATTCACCCTCCCAAGTGTAAACCGCCGTCATAGGAGAAAAAGTAACACAAGCAGCCAAACTAGCCTCAATCAATGTAGATGCTATTTTATGAGCTTCTTCTTCCGATGATGCACTTACTAAAATGATACCTAAATCTTTAAACTTCATTATTTTCCTCTTGCTCAACTTTTAAATCGAATAACAATTCTAATTTATTTCTTAATAGTCTTTCTCCAGACATACTACTATAAAATAATAAATCTGTTAACATTTTAAAGGCTATGATTGATATATCTTTTTCTTCTAAATTTATGGTTATTTTTCCATTTACATTTAATAATTGGTTAAATGTTTCTAAGTATTTTTTGACAATGCCATAATATTCTTTATTATCAGAGGAGTTTATTTGTTCCCAAAGAGATACCGCACGATATATTAATTCGTCACTTTTTTTAATGATTTTAATAACAGATGTAATGACAAAATTTAAATCAGTTTTATTTTTAGGAATAGTGGTGATTTTATGATCAATTTCTAGGGAAAGTAGGGCTATATATATTAGTTGTAAATAGTTATCCAATGAATAATAGTTTTCTGAGAATATATCTTGAGACTGAGATGACATAAATTTTGATAAATGATTATTAGTCAAGAGGTTATTTTTTTGAAAGTTGTTGATGACATATTACAATTTATAGTACAACTTAATAAATTAAGTATTGTATATAATTGAGTACTTTTGTGGAAAAAATTATTTTATCAATTTTAGATTAATCATTTTTAATTTTATTAAAGCAACTGTGGGCTTAAAAGATATACTTATTGACTGATAGTTTTATGGTGTGTCATGGAAAAAAAGATTATTGAATTGTCGTCTGACACTTATGGTTTATCATCCCATAAAATTTCGTGCTACGTCTATGAGGTTTTAGCCTCAACTAATATTAAAGCATGGGAGTTATGTCGAGAAAAAACAGATATGCCTTTTGTGGTGGTGGCAAAACAACAAACTGCAGGAAAAGGGCAAAGGGGTAATTATTGGGATTCTGGTTTGGGAGGATTATATTTAACTGTGGTTTTATCCTCTGAGGTGACTTTTGCAAACATAAGAGATTTAACTCTTTTTTCAGCGGTGGGTATTACGGAGGAGTTAAATAAAAATAATATTCCTGTTAAAATTAAGTGGTTAAATGATCTTATTTTAGATAATAAAAAATTAGGGGGAATATTATCAGAGGTACGTAGTCAAAATGGCGTTATAAATAATAGTATTATTGGGGTGGGAATAAATTGGGAAAATAAGTTAAGTTTAGATAGTGGTATTAGTCTTTGTACTTATTTAAAAAATACAAATGGTGATTATATTAATTCTTATTATTCTTTATTAAATACTATAGTAAAAGGAATTTTTAATGGTTATCGTATTTATAAGAATCAAGGCATCAATTCCTTGGTAAAAAAGTATAATCAATATTTAATTTATCGAGGTAAAAATGTAGTTTATGAAAATATTCAAGGGCGGGTAAAAGGGATAGATGTTAATGGTAATTTGGAGATTAGGTTTTCTGCTATGGGGGCTAGTAGTAAAGTTTCTTTATCTCCTGATGATTATGCTATTACTTTATATGATGGTAATCAGTTTAGTAAAATTTTGGAAAGAAAATAAGATAATGATTAAAATTAAGGAGAGTGATTTACAGTTAATCAAGGGGGAAGGAAGGTTACATTATCCTGATGAGTGTTGTGGTTTATTAATTGGAAAAAAAGAGAATAATTATAATGTAGTAGTGAAGGTTATTCCTACGATTAATGATTGGGAAAATCAACGTTATTTTTTGAGAGAAATAATGGATAAACCAGATTTAGGAAAACAAGAAAACTTTGCGATCGCCCCTAAAACTATGTTACAAATTCAAAAGGAAGTTAGAGGGAAAAATCTCGATATTATTGGTATCTATCACTCTCATCCTAATCATCCTGCTATTCCTTCGGAGTTTGACAGGGCGATCGCATGGGAAGGATATTCTTATATAATAATGTCAGTGGTGGAAAAACAGGTAGAAAAATTATTTTGTTGGCAATTAGACGAAGATAGAAGATTTCAAGAAGAAAATATCATTATTTATTAAAGATAAAGCCTCATTGTATTATTAATATGTGAAAAAAAATATAAACTAATAATTCACCTATCCAAAAAATTGATTATGATATTGTTGTGGTGCATGAGAAAAGGCAATGAATAGACTAGGATTTGGAAAAAAAATCAAATATCCCCCCTACTTTGATAGGTTAATTTTTTTAGGCGCTACCATTTACCTAATCATTGTTAGTACTTGGTTATATAGACAATATCGTCAATCGGTAATTACCAATAACCAAAACCTCCTAGAAAGAAACAGTAATCCTAACCAAGAAATTGAAGAAGATAATAATCTTCTATTGGAAAGCCCAAGCAACCTTAACCCTACAGAAATTTCCCCCTTACCTTCCCCCTTAAATAATACACCCCCAGAAATTTCCGCCTTACCGATTCCAACTCCTCCCCCTTTACCCAATGCCGTTGATTTACCTCTTCCCCCCTTACTAGAATCAAATATAACAATTCCCGATCAAAATCCCCAATCTTTACCAGCGCCCCCTCCCCCTACTCCCATTACCCCTAGTCGCCCAGAAACAGTGCCAGTGTTAAATGGTGATAATTTACCTCCACCGCCCCTTAATCCCTCAGGGGAAAACGTTGCCACCAACACAACGGTTAATAGTCAGAAAAAAAATGCCTTAGTAGGAGTAATTCAGTTACCCGATGGAGGCGGATTTGCCCTCTTTAATATTGATAATATCACCGAAAGAGTGGGGGTGGGAAGTGCGATCGCATCTACGGGCTGGACTTTAGGTAGTATATATGATAATGAAGTGATTATTAATCGTAACAATCAATCCCTAACTTTAAGAGTGGGAGAAAGTTTTTAATACAGTAAATGTAGTGAATCAATCTTGACATGAAATATCATCAAACGCCAAAACATATCCGATAGAACATTGAAATAACTATCAGTTAGTTTAACAATTCAATGATATTTCAGATGATAACTAAAACTCCCCTAACATTCTAACCTCAGGATGGAGCAAAATAGACCAACTATTATGTACCTGCTCTTGGACATGATGAATTAAACTATAAATATCCTTAGCCGTCGCATTACCAGCATTAAGGATAAAATTAGCATGACGATGGGCTACTTGCGCTCCACCAATTTGATAACCCTTTAAACCAATTTGCTCGATTAACCACCCTGCCGCTTGAGGTTGAGGGTTACGAAAAACACTACCACAACTAGGTTTATCGTAGGGTTGAGTTTGCTTACGCTGTTTAAAATTATTTCCCGTAATTGCCATTACCGCCTCTCGGGTGGAAGTAGGGGATAATTGGAGGGTAGCACTTAAAACCAAGGCGGATTCTTTTTGTAACTTTGAGGTGCGGTAAGAGTATTCTAATTCTTTCCCTGATAACTCTTTGATTGTACCATCAGGATAAGCAACGATCGCCCTTAGTAAAACATCAGCTATACAGCCCTTGTGCGCCCCAGCATTCATGACCACAGCACCCCCCATAGTACCGGGGATACCCACCGCCCATTCTAGCCCTTCCCAGCCTTTTTTTGCCACTTGCCAAGCCAATTTAGGTAGGGAATAACCAGCACCCACGGTAATAGTATGGTTAGATTCATCCATGGTGTATTGATTGAGGTAACGGGTGTTTAAAACTAAGCCATCGATACCCCCATCACAGATAAGCAAATTTGAGCCTTTACCTAAACAAGTAAAGGGTATTTGTTGTTTATCTATCCAGTGGAATACTTCTTGAATGTCATGCCACGCCTTGGGTTCGGCATACCATTGGGCTTTTCCCCCCACCCGATAGGAAGTATAGGGGGCAAGGTGAACTTTTTGATGAATTAAACAGTCTGTATGGGGGAGAGTGATAGGATTAGTCAAAGAATCAGTTATAGGGTTATTAGGTGCGATCGCCATTTTTTTTACACAACAATAATAAAAGTAAACAACAAAAAAAGTAATAAATGAAAACCCCAAGGGGAAAACTAAGCCACTAACAAGGAATCTTCCTCAAGTTTTAATAATTCGGCAATGGTTTGATTAAGATTTCCTGCACCCAAAAATAAAGTTAAATCTGTGGGTTGAAGAAAATCAGCAAGGAAGTTTTTTAAAGAAGACAATTGAGGATAATAAATAACTTCATCATGGTATTTTTCAACGGTTTCCGCTAATTTTTGCCCCGTAATGCCCGTTTTATTATCTTCCCCAGCACTATAAATGTCCGTCAAAATAACTACATCAGCAGAAGCAAAACACCGAGCAAAATCTTCTAAAAATGTTTCAGTACGACTATAACGATGGGGTTGAAAAATAGCAACCACTCGACTAGCATCATATTGCGGTAATCGGGTACGAGCGGCTTCTAGGGTGCAACGAATTTCACTGGGATGGTGGGCATAGTCATCAATGAGGGTAGCGCCCTGAAATTTGCCCTTATATTCAAAGCGTCTTTTGGCTCCGTCAAAGGTGCTAAGGGCTTGGGCTATGGTATCAAAATCTAGTCCCAATTTACGGCCAACGGCGATCGCACTTAGGGCATTACTAACATTATGATTACCGGATAATAATAAAGATATATTCCCCAATAACTGTCCATTTTCCCATACTTGAGCCTGAGAACCCTTGGGCTGATGAACAATATTAGTAGCGATATAATTAGCCCCAGAATCGGGATTAATACTATAGGTGATATTTGCCTTAATGTTTTCCTTTACTACAGGGCAATCGATACAAGCAATGGTTAAATCAGATTGAGAGCTAAACTGATTAAAAATATCCACCAACTGATTTAAATCTTTATAATGATCAGGGTGATCAAGTTCAATATTAGTAATAATACCCATGGTAGGAGAATGTTTTATCAAAGAGCCATCCGACTCATCCGCCTCTGCTACCAACAAATTACTATCCCCTAACCTTGCATTACCACCCCAAGCACTCACTTCCCCCCCCACAATTACGGTAGGATCTAACTTAGACTCCAATAACATATAACCAATCATACTACTGGTAGTGGTTTTACCGTGAGTACCTGCCACCGCAATGCTTTGATAATCTTTAATTAACGCCGCCAATAAATCTGAGCGATGGAAGATGGGATAACCTTTCTCTATCACTGCCTGATATTCTGAGTTATTATTATTTATGGCCGTAGAACATACTACCTGAAGATTTTTTTGATCTTTTTTGCCATTAATTTGGTACAATTGATCTATGTTACTAGCTTCTTGGGTAAAGAAAATTTTAGCTCCCATAGATTCTAAACGTTCGGTAATGTGGGTGGATTTGAGATCAGAGCCTGAAATCGGGACTCCCCTTTTAGCCAAAACATGGGCTAGGGCAGACATGCCGATACCACCAACGCCGATAAAATGAAATGGTTTGCCGTTTAGATCTATGGTATTCACTTTTTCGCTCTCCTCAACACTACCTAGTTGATATTAATAATTTTGCTTTTAATGATATACTGATTTATGTAAATCTTCCCAATATTTTTGTCATTATCACCCATTAGATTGTTAAAAATGACCATTTAATAGTTAGATTGCATTTTTTAGCTTATTTTTAAATCCTTTCAAAAAAATAAGGTGCGATCGTCAGACTTATAATTTTAGTAAAATTTTATCTGCCATAAATAACATAGAATAGGACATAAAGCCTTATAAAATAGGTGATTAGATGAATAATAACAACGAAATAGAAAAAGAATTGATTAGGTGGAATAAAAAATTACGTATTTATCCCTTCGATGCCAGTAATTATATTCGCCGTGGTATGACCTACTTTAAATTAGGACGTTTAATAGAATCCCTAAGAGACTATAACAAAGCCGAAGAATTAAACCCCCAACTGACACCATATCTATGGCAAAGAGGCTTATCCTATTATTACTTAGGTAAATATGCCCAAGGAGCAAGACAATTTGAAATTGACTTAAGTGTTAATTCCCAAGACGTAGAAGAAACAATTTGGAATTTTCTTTGTATTGCCCAACTAGAAGGAATAAAAGAAGCCAGAGAATCTCTTTTACCTGTAAAATATGATCCTCGCCCCGTCATGAGAAAAATATATCAACTATTTGCAGGGCATTATTCCCCCGAAAATCTATTAGCATTAGAAAAAACTAACAGCACAAGGGATAATCTTTATATTCATTTATATTTAGGGTTATTTTATGAAGCCCATCGGGGAGAAATTCCCATGTTAGAAGTAGGTAAAACCATTTCCAGTAACATTGAAAAATCGCGCTTTCACATCAACGAAGCGATAAAATATAAAGTAGATGATTATATGTGGTACTTAGCAAGGGTTCATCAACAACTCAGACAGCCCAAAGTAGAGTCTTAAAAAGAGAATAACCACTGTATTCAGAACATGAGAAAATATATAGTATCTAAAGTAACATTTTAATAGATAATGACAGAGAATCTTAAAAGCCAAGCGATTACCCAGGGAGTACAAAGAGCGCCCAACCGAGCTATGCTCAGGGCCGTAGGATTTGGAGATAATGACTTTACTAAACCTATCATCGGGGTTGCCAATGGTTATAGTACCATTACTCCTTGTAATATGGGTTTAAATGACCTTGCCATGGAGGCTCAAAAAAGCATTAAGGAGGCGGGGGGAATGCCTCAGATGTTTGGGACTATTACCATCAGTGATGGTATTTCCATGGGTACTGAAGGTATGAAATACTCTTTGGTTTCTCGGGATGTGATTGCAGATTCTATTGAGACAGTGTGTAAGGGGCAAAGTCTTGATGGGGTGATTGCCATTGGTGGTTGTGATAAAAATATGCCTGGGGCGATGATTGCCATGGCAAGAATGAATATCCCTGCTATTTTTGTTTATGGTGGAACTATTAAACCGGGGCATCTCAATGGGGAAGATTTAACCGTTGTGAGTGCTTTTGAAGCTGTAGGGCAGTATAGCGCAGGTAAGATTGACGAATCCCAATTGACAGCGGTGGAAAAAAATGCTTGTCCTGGGGCTGGTTCTTGTGGTGGTATGTTTACAGCAAATACCATGTCTTCTGCCTTTGAGGCGATGGGGATTAGTTTACCCTATTCTTCTACCATGGCAGCGGAAGATTATGAAAAGGTGGAAAGTACCCAAAAATCTGCGGAGGCTTTGGTTAATGCTATCCGTAAACAAATTTTACCTAAAGATTTACTCACCCGTAAGGCTTTTGAAAATGCCATCGCCGTCATTATGGCCGTGGGGGGATCTACTAATTCTGTACTACATTTATTGGCGATCGCCAATACCATCGGCGTAGAACTAACCTTAGATGACTTTGAAGCTATCCGTCAAAAAGTCCCCGTCATCTGTGATTTAAAACCCTCAGGACGTTACGTCACCGTTGACTTACACAAAGCAGGGGGTATCCCTCAAGTAATGAAAATGTTATTAGCTAACGGCATACTCCATGGCGATGCTCTCACCATTACAGGGCAAACCCTGGCAGAAGTATTAGCAGATGTACCCGAAACACCCCCCGCCAATCAAGACGTAATCCGTCAATGGGGTAATCCTCTGTATCAAGAAGGGCATCTAGCAATCCTCAAAGGAAATCTTGCCTCTGAAGGTTCAGTAGCGAAAATTAGTGGTGTGAAAAACCCCGTCATCACTGGCCCTGCCCGGGTATTTGAATCAGAGGAAGAATGTCTTGATGCTATCCTTTCAGGAAAAATTGTCGCAGGAGACGTGGTTATCGTTCGCTATGAAGGCCCCGTGGGCGGCCCTGGGATGCGAGAAATGTTAGCTCCTACCTCTGCCATTATCGGTGCAGGATTGGGCGATAAGGTGGGTTTAATCACCGATGGACGTTTTTCTGGGGGAACTTATGGCTTAGTCGTCGGACACGTAGCCCCAGAAGCTGCGGTAGGTGGAAACATTGCCCTTGTTAAAGAGGGAGACAGTATTACCATTGATGCTAAACAAAAACTTTTACAAATTAATGTATCCGAAGAAGAACTTAACCAACGTCGTCAGCATTGGCAACCTCCCCAACCTCGTTATCGTCGAGGTATCCTCGGCAAATATGCCAAGTTGGTTTCTTCTAGTAGTCTTGGGGCTGTCACTGACTTGGAAAGTAAATAACTTTAGTGCGGGATAATAGTTGTTACGAAGTCTGAAAAAGTTTTAATGGTGGGGAGTACATCACCCACCTTATCATACTAAATCCCGTTGTAATAATATACTAATTAGGGCGGGGAACAGGGAATAGAGGACGGGGAACAGTTTTTCAAGGTTTATGGTTGTAGATTGATAGGCTAATCATCTCTATTTTAAATTAACCGATAGGTATATTAGTTAAGAAGGATTTGGTATCAGTTAATCTGGCTTTGGTGAATTAAGGTATGTTTTGATTTACAGATTTAGTATAAACTAATACCCCTCATCACCTTAATAACTACAACCTGTGGGGACGTACCATGGCACGTCCCTATCATACTGACAGATCCCAAACTGAGGTTAACTATCAATCAAAAACTTTAAATTTCGTTCACATCTTCAGAAAAACCATTATAAGCCTCCATACCATGTTCGCCAATATCTAAGCCAAAATATTCTTCCTCCTCAGAGACTCTCAAACCTAACAAAGCCTTAAGAATTGACCAAACAATAAAACTATATACCACCATAAACACCCCTACCACAAAAATTCCCAGTAGTTGAGTGCCTAATAAAGATATATTCCCCGTAGTAAATAAGCCCCTAATTTCTGGATCTCCTGAGACTATTGGACTAGCAAATAAACCCACAGCAATAGTACCCCAAATACCGTTGACCAAGTGAACGGAAATAGCTCCCACGGGGTCATCAATTTTGACATTATCTAAATAATATACCGAGACTACAACCAACGCTCCACCGACAATGCCAATAATCATGGCGTCACCGTAACTCACAAAGGCACAACTTGCGGTAATAGCCACTAAACCCGATAAAACACCGTTGATAATTAAAGATAAATCAGGTTTTCCTGCCAATACCCAACTAATGATGGTGGCGGAAATAGCCCCTGATGCGGCGGCTAAGTTGGTGGTAAGGGCAATATAACTAATATTTTGGGATAACTCGAAGGTTGAACCTGCATTGAAACCAAACCATCCTATCCAAAGGATAAAACAACCTAGGGTGGCTAAACTTAAGTTATGGCCAGGTAAGGGCATGATTCCCCCTGATGGTTTATATTTTCCATTCCTTGCACCTAATAAAATAGAACCAACTAAAGCGCTCCAACCCCCTACGGAGTGGACTACGGTAGAACCTGCAAAGTCTTTGAATCCTAACTGGGCTAACCATCCATTTCCCCATACCCAGTGTCCGACGAGGGGATAGGCGATCGCCACCAGGAAAACACTAAACAAAATAAAATCAATAAATTTAATTCTTTCCGCCACTGCACCAGAAACAATAGTAGCCGCTGTACCAGCAAAAGCCACTTGAAATAAAAATTTAGCGGCCAAGGGGATATTTATCGAACCTAAGGAGCTATAAACCCCAATATATTCACCGTTAATGGCGGGGCTATTATCCATCCCCGCAAGGAAAAAACCACTAAACCCAAAAAAGTTTGTTCCATCTCCAAACATGAGGGCAAAACCCACAGCCCAATAAGCCACCGTAGAAATGGCAAATACGATTAAGTTTTTGGAGAGCATATTAACAGCATTCTTGCGCCGACATAAACCAGTTTCTAACATGGCGAAACCAGCATTCATAAAAATGACCAAAATTGAAGCGAATACCACCCAAAAGGTATCTAAACCGACTTTTAATTCTTTACTCGCATCGGTTAATTCTGCGAGGGTATCTTGAGCGCCTACGGAGCTAACACAGGAGAGCAGTAAAAATACACTTAATATTATACATCCTTGCCAACTGGGGGAAAAATTTATTTGTTGTGCGATTCTCTTTATTCTTTTTTTTGTTGTCTTCAGTTTAACCATTCTATTTTAATATCTCAAATAACCTAGATATTTTATGCTTGGAAGCGATTCATTATAGCATCATTGATTACAAAATATATGATTAATTTTCTTTTTTAGTTTAATTTAATCTTCTTGTTATTTTTCAAGATCATTTTTCTGGGATGACCTTATTTTTTTGAATCTATAAATATAAAAAAGATAAGTATGATTAGAGCATTAGATAATTATTTTTTTTAATAATCATTGATTAAAAGTCAGTTTACTAAGGAATGAGATTAATTAATTACGTAAGTATTTATGGATGATTGTTTTTTTATTTAGTTATATTTAACGATTAATTTTTGTTGTGGATTATAAACTTCTAGGGGCATTTTATATTTAAAACTTAAATAGCGGTAATTTTGCTCTACCTGATTAATATGATTAATTAAAATTTCTGTTTCACTATTATTAGTATTGGCTGATTGTTGGGTAATTCGAGCAATATTCATCAAATAATCGGTGGTTAAGGTAACTTTAATTAAATTATTTTCCACCTGATAATCACAGATTTTAGAACTACCCTGACATATTCTGGCTAATTCTTCCCTGGCATTTTGTCGATTAATGGCTTGTTTTAATTCTTCTTGGGCTTGGGGTAATTTTTGATTAACGGTTTGTCTTATCCTTTCGAGGGGTTGTTGTTTAAATGTGCCATCGGGAAATTGAGTGATTAGGTTATTGACTTCTTGCCAATGGTTGACGGCATTTGTCCATTGATTATTTTTTTCGGCGTTTTCTGCTTGAATAATTTTGTTTTGTATTTGCCCGTAAAGATTTTCGGCGATTTCTTCTTGTCTAATGGTTGCTCTTATTTGACTTAAATTTTGATTATATTTTTCTAAGAGATTTTCTTTATCTGTTTGCGCACTGGTGAGGGGGGGAATTTCCCTGATTTTATCTATTGCCTCTAACCAATTATTTTCGATATTTTTTAGTTGTGTTAACGATGAAGTTTCATTCTTTAATTGATCGTTTTCTTGGGCTAATTGTTGGGCTTCTGATAATAGTTGATTGGCTTTTTTTTCTTGTTCAATGC
Source organism: Cyanobacterium stanieri LEGE 03274 (assembly GCF_015207825.1). NCBI lineage: Bacteria > Bacillati > Cyanobacteriota > Cyanophyceae > Chroococcales > Geminocystaceae > Cyanobacterium > Cyanobacterium stanieri. Next base: position 48,035 of record NZ_JADEWC010000010.1, on the reverse strand, counting down.
TATTTTCTAGGCTACTTAATATATTATTATATTCAGCTATTTTATTATCAATCCATGGTTGTAAAAATTGATTTTCTACGGATTGTATAAGGGCGATCGCCTCTAACCAAAAACTTTCTATTCTTTGCCATTCATCCGTTGATAAAGGTAGTTGATTACTCATACTTTGAGCATTTTCTACCAATGTTAAAGCCTCTAATATTTTATCTAAATCATCAATGGTAATTTGATTTTCGGTAATTAAATTTTGTGCTTGTTCATGATAATCTGACCAAGAAGGAATATTATTTAATTGTAAATTGATAGCGATTAAATTTAATTGTAGTTCTGTTAAATCCGTACTGTCCATTTCTGGATTAATGATCGATAAATAATCCTCAACATTTTCTTGAGATTGAGGAATTAAGGTACATTCTCCTAGCACACAGGGACGAGTAAAATAATATGCTAATGCTCCACTAATGGTGAAAAGTATTCCAATGATTAAAGAAATAATACCTACGGAAAAGTTTTTGGATTTATATTTTTGATTGTCATTATCTGATTCAAAAGTTATGTTTTTATCTGAGAGATTATCCATAATATAATATGTTAATAATAATTAATTGTATAGTTATTCTGTTATTTGTTCTATTCAAATTAGAATAATATTAAGTCAGAGTATTTTGTGTAAAAAAAGAATATTTACTTAAATTAATTTCTAATATATTATTAATTAAAATTAGAAATAATAAATTTTTATGTCGTATCGAATAATAGAAAAAATATTGTTGGATATATATAGTATGGACTTTTTCTATAAAAAATAAAATGTAGTGATATTAAAAATAACCATAAATTCTTTTAAATAATTCGCAAAAGTAGAGATAATATCATCAAAAAATATTAGAGAGGGTTAACCGTCCTAAACATTTTCAACAATTGTAATAAAAAAATAGTGTGTCGTACATCCTCATCAAGGGTAGGAGAAAACTTAGACTCCCGTAAAGACTGTTGTAACTGGGCATAATCTTGGGCAGATAAAGGTTTATTGTCTAAAGGCGATCGCCCCTCAACTATAATTTCTGTACGTAGTATTTCCTCAGGAATCTCCTCAGGGGGAGGAAAAGCCCTTGCCCCATGCCATGGAAAACCAGAACATAAAACCACCAATCCAGACAAAAAAAACAAATTAGAGCGAATCTTAACCACCATCACCATCAATAAAAAAAAATAATCAACCCACCCATTTTAACTTGACTATCCAAGCAAAAATAAAATAACATCAAACCAAAAAGGAATAGAGTAAAAATGTGATTAACTAGATATTTAGTTATATAATGATTAACTATCAATCTCTTAAGCTACATAAAAAGTAAGGAGGTAGCTATTTCCGAACAACTAAACTTGACAGTGAGCCTTAGAGGTACTCGTGAAGTCAGAAAAAATTGCCAAATCTTCCATTTATTAGGTCAGCTAGACGCCTTTTCCGAACCTACATTCCAGAAAGTAATTCTGAGTTATGTAAAAGAAGGAGCAAATCAAATTATCCTCGATTTATCTCAAATCGACTTTATCGATAGTTCTGGTTTAGGGGCGTTAGTGCGTATCGTAAAAGCGATCGAACCGATAAAAGGAAAACTACAAATCGTTACCAATCCAAGGGTTACCCAAACCGTCAAGATGGTAAGACTAGAAAAATTTCTAAATCTTAGAAACTCTCTCGATGAAGCCTTAGCTGACATATCATAATCAAATAACAAGTTATTGTGACCCAGAATGAAATTGAGTTGCGCCCTGCAAAGCAGGTCCCTTCGGGATCGCCACCTAAGTCCAACTTGAGAGAAAATAACCAAAATGAGGTAATAAATGTGAGAGAAAATCAATCTCTTGCAAAAATACCTCAATCATCCCTCAAACAAATTTCTCCAATTTCCTTAGCCTACATCGGCGACGCCATTTATGAACTCCACATCAGGACTCATTACCTAATACCCTGCCTAAAAATTGCCGACCATCATCATAAAGTAGTCCAACAAGTTAGGGCAGAAACCCAAGCAAAACATCTACAAAAACTTTATCCTATCCTCAACGAAGAAGAAAAAACATGGGTAAAAAGAGGAAGAAACTCCGTCAAAAAATCTCCCCGTAAACTAGCCCCCGGAGTCTATCAACAAGCCACAGGATTTGAAACCCTCCTCGGTTACCTATACATTAGTAACCCCCCAAGACTAGATGAAATCCTTACTCAAATTCAACCAAACTAAAAAAAGATAAGGTGGGCGTTGCCCACCCTCAAAACCAGAACAATAAACCTAGATAGCCTCTAAATTTTTCTCCCCAGTTCTAATACGAATGGTTTGATCCACAGGAGAAATAAAGATTTTACCATCTCCAATTTCCCCAGTGCGAGATGCTTGAACAACCTTTTCCACCACCATATCAACCTGATCATCATCTACAACAATTTCGATTTTGAGCTTCTGTAAAAACTCCACAGTGTACTCAGAACCACGATAACGTTCAGTTTGTCCCTTCTGACGACCAAAACCACGAACCTCAGAAACCGTCATGCCAACGATACCAGCATTAACAAGAGCGATTTTGACCTCATCGAGCTTAAATGGGCGAATAATAGCTTCAATCTTTTTCAACTTAGTGACTCCTCTTAAAATTATTTACTTATATAGCTTAATCTATAGCTTATACAATTTTCCTGTTATTTTCTAACACTCTTGCCCCTAGCTTTTTTGTCTAATACACTACATTTCTCCAATTCCAAACCAGATTTACAAAACCTCAAAGATTTGATATAACTTAATAAATTTAAACGGAAAATCATAAAAACTAAGGGGAAAAGCTCTCTATGTATATTGTTCATATTGCTTCAGAGTGCGCGCCTGTAATTAAAGCAGGAGGGCTAGGAGACGTTATCTATGGTTTAAGCCGAGAAGTAGAAAATAGAGGTCATACCGTAGAAATTATCCTCCCCATGTATGATTGTATGCGCTATGACCATATCTGGGGGCTTCACGATGCCTATAAAGATTTGTACGTCCCTTGGTATGATGGGACGGTTCATTGTTCCGTGTATTGTGGTTGGGTTCATGGGCGCCTTTGCTTTTTCATTAAACCCCATTCCCAAGATCAATTTTTTGACCGAGGTTGTTATTATGGCTGTGATGATGATGCTATGCGCTTCGCCTTTTTTAGTAAAGCAGCCTTAGAGTTTTTATATATCAGTAATAAACGTCCTGATATTATTCACTGTCATGATTGGCAAACAGGGTTAGTGCCAGTAATGCTCTATGAAATTTATAAATGGCATGGTATGGCTAATCAAAGGGTATGTTTTACCGTCCACAACTTTAAACATCAAGGGATTGCAGGAGGTGAAATTCTTAAAGCTACGGGGTTGAACAACGAAGAATATTATTATAGTTACGATCGCCTTAGAGACAACTTTAACCCCTTTGCCCTTAACCTCATGAAAGGGGGTATAGTCTATTCAAATCACATTAACACGGTTTCCCCTCACCATGCTTGGGAAGCTAGATATAGCGATGTGAGTTATGGTTTAGGACATACTCTCAGACTACATCACTATAAATTTGATGGCATCCTCAACGGCATTGATTACAATATTTGGAATCCTGAAATAGATACCCTCATCCCCCATAAATATACCATCGATGTATTTGAAGGAAAGGCAAAAAATAGAAAAGCTCTCAGGGAAAGACTATTATTAAGGGATGAACATAAACCCATAGTGGCCTTTGTAGGTCGTTTAGATGGTCAAAAGGGAGTTGATTTAGTTCACCATGCCATTTACTATTCTATTCACCATAATGCCCAATTTGTCCTCCTAGGTTCAGCCACCGAACCCCGTATTAATAATTGGTTTGTCCATGAAAAAGGTTTTCTCAACGATAACCCTGACTGTCATTTAGAGTTAGGTTTTAATGAAGAATTAGCTCATCTCATCTATGCCGGAGCTGATATTATTGTTGTACCTAGTGTGTATGAACCCTGTGGACTTACCCAAATGATTGGTCTAAAATATGGTACAGTGCCTGTGGTGCGTGGGGTTGGCGGTTTAATGGATACGGTTTTTGATAAGGATTATGATCAATACCATAGCCCCGAAAAGCGTAACGGTTATGTGTTTTATCAAAATGATAACCACGCCCTCGAGTCGGGGTTAGAAAGGGCGATTTCTTTATGGCATTATTATCCTAAGGAATTTGAATCACTACAAAAACAGGGCATGGAATATGATTATTCTTGGAATAATCCAGGAAGGCAATATGTCAGACTCTATGATTATCTACGTCATAAGTAAAATTATTGATTAATGGCTCATTACCCTTGGTTGGTTAAAATAAAAGAAAAAGCCATAAGATAAATCAATTTAAAAAATTAAATGTCTGTAACTACGAGCCATAAGAAAGCTAAAGCCCTCAAGCCTGGTAGTCGTCGCCCCGCTAAGGAGTTGTGTAGTGAGTGCGGGTTATGTGATACCTACTATATTCACTATGTGAAGGAAGCCTGTGCTTTTATTCATCAACAAATTGCAGAACTCGAAAACCAAGCCCATGGGCGATCGCGCGATTTAGATAATGAAAATGATCTCTATTTTGGGGTACATCAGGAGATGATTACTGCCCAGAAAAAAGAACCCATCGAGGGGGCGCAATGGACAGGGATTGTAAGTGCGATCGCCTGTGAAATGTTAACGCAGGGGCTAGTAGAAGGGGTTGTATGTGTACAAAACAGCGAAACAGATCGTTTTCAACCTAAGCCCATCATTGCCACTACTACAGAGGAAATCTTGGGGGCAAGGGTAAATAAACCTACTCTTTCTCCTAACCTCTCGGTATTAGAGCAAATCGAACAATCGGGCATGAAACGGTTACTCGTGATAGGGGTAGGTTGTCAAATTCAGGCCCTGCGAGAAGTAGAAGATAAATTGGGCTTAGAAAAACTCTACATCTTAGGTACTCCCTGTGTTGATAACGTTACCCGTGAGGGGTTACAGAAATTTTTGGACACCACCAGCGATTCTCCTGATACCGTGGTGGCTTATGAGTTTATGCAAGATTTTCGAGTACATTTTAAGCATGAAGATGGCAGAGTGGAAAAAGTACCTTTCTTTGGTTTAAAAACTAATAAGTTAAAGGATGTGTTTGCCCCTTCTTGTATGACTTGTTTTGACTATGTCAACTCCCTCGCTGATTTGGTAGTGGGTTATATGGGTTCGCCTTTTGGTTGGCAATGGATTGTCGTGAGAAACGATACAGGGAAAGAGATGTTAGATTTAGTGCAAGATCAACTTAAAACCCAATCTGTAATGTCTAAGGGCGATCGCACCCAAGCCGTCCAAAATAGCATCCCAGCCTACGATAAAGGGGTTACACTACCTATGTGGGCAGCTAAATTAATGGGGGTAGTGATAGAGAAAGTAGGGCCTCAAGGGTTAGAATATGCGAGATTTTCCATCGATTCCCACTTCACCCGTAATTATCTTTACGTCAAACGTAATTATCCCGAAAAATTAGATGCCCATGTGCCTAACTATGCCAAAAAAATTGTATCCCAATATAAACTACCCAAAGAATGAAAAATAAAAACTTCCCCATGGAGAGAAAGTGATTCTTTCGCCGTGTAATTTATTAAAAAGTAGGTTATGGTCAATTTTACCAACAGGATTTGGTCTAAAATTACAAAAAAATCACACTTTCCCATAAATCGTCATACAATGATGATGCTTTAACAATAACCTTACATAGAAAGTGAACAAAAGATAAACAGATTACACCATATCAATGGGAAATAAATTTAATTATCCATGGTTCACAATCCATCCAATTGCAGATTAACTATTACTAACAATAAAATGGAAAACCGCACCAAAGCATTAATTACCGGAATTACAGGACAAGACGGCTCATATCTAGCCGAACTGCTTTTAAGTAAAGGCTATGAGGTACATGGTATCATTCGCCGTACATCCACATTTAATACTGACAGAATTGACCATATTTATCAAGACCCCCATCAGCCAGACGCTCAATTATTTTTACATTACGGCGACTTAACCGACGGCACTACCCTCCGACGAATTTTAGAAGAAGTACAACCCGACGAAGTTTATAACCTTGGGGCACAATCCCATGTAAGAGTTAGTTTTGATGCCCCCGAATTTACCGTTGATACCGTTGCCATGGGTACTTTACGACTTTTAGAAGCCATTCGAGACTATCAAAATTACCATGATACCCAAGTCAAATATTATCAAGCAGGTTCATCAGAAATGTTTGGTAAAGTGGTAGAAGTTCCTCAAAAAGAAACCACCCCCTTTTATCCCCGTAGCCCCTACGCCTGTGCCAAAGTTTACGCCCACTGGCAAACCGTTAACCATCGGGAATCTTATAATATGTTTGCCTGTAATGGTATTCTTTTTAACCATGAAAGCCCCCGCCGTGGAGAAACCTTTGTCACTCGAAAAATTACAAGGGCGATCGCCCGTATCGTGGCAGGAAAACAAAAAGAATTATTCCTCGGTAACCTAGACTCCAAAAGAGACTGGGGTTATGCCAAAGACTATGTCGTAGCCATGTGGCTAATGCTACAACAAGAAAAGCCAGATGATTACGTCATCGCCACAGGAGAAACCCACTCCGTTAAAGAATTTTTAGAACTAGCCTTTAATTACGTTAACCTAAAATGGGAAGACTACGTACGTTTTGATGAGCGTTATTTGCGCCCTGCTGAAGTTGACTTACTAATCGGAGATCCTACAAAATCAAAAGAAAAACTAGGCTGGAAACCCTCCGTTACCTTTCCCGAATTAGTAGCCCTCATGGTTGACGCTGACTTAGAAGCCTTCGGATTAAACACCCAAACAGGAAAGCCCGTAAAAGATCAAGCCTACATCCGCCATGGCGTTTTACACAACGTTAATTAAATTTTATTGGTGTCCATTATCAATTATCCATTATCAACTATCAATTAACTCTCCATGATTGAATTAACCAATAAAAAAATATTAGTGACGGGAGGTTCGGGATTTCTTGGTAAACAAGTTGTAACCGAACTTCTCAAGGCGGGGGCTACCATGGATAACATCACCATTCCCCGCTCCCAAGATTGTAACCTCACCATCTGGGAAAACTGCCAAAAAGCCGTAGAAAATCAAAATATAGTAATCCACCTCGCCGCCCATGTAGGGGGTATCGGTTTAAACCAAGCCAAACCAGCAGAACTATTTTACGATAACCTAATGATGGGAACACAACTCATCCACGCCTCCTATCAGGCAGGGGTAGAAAAATTTACCTGCGTTGGTACTATCTGCGCTTATCCTAAATTTACCCCCGTCCCTTTTAAAGAAGAAGACTTATGGAATGGTTATCCCGAAGAAACCAACGCCCCCTACGGCATAGCCAAAAAAGCCCTCCTAGTGCAACTAGAATCTTACCGGCTACAATACGGCTTCAACGGCATCTACCTATTACCCGTTAACCTCTATGGCCCCGAGGATAACTTTAACCCCGAAAGTTCCCACGTCATACCAGCCTTAATAAAAAAAGTCCATGAAGCCCAACAAAAAGGAGAAAAAATCATCCCTGTGTGGGGTGACGGTAGCCCCACCCGTGAGTTTTTATACTCTAATGATGCGGCGAGGGGTATTGTCATGGCTACCCAATTATATGACGCTCCAGAGCCAATTAATTTGGGGACAAATTTTGAAATTTCCATCAAAGATTTAATCGAGTTAATCTGTGAATTGATGGGTTTTGATGGGGAATTAGAGTGGCAAACGGATAAACCCAATGGGCAACCCCGTAGATGTTTGGATACCACCAAAGCAAAAGAGGCTTTTGGCTTTAAGGCTAAAATGGATTTGCGCGAGGGGTTGAAAAATACCATCGACTGGTATATTCACCATGGATAAATGTTGTTAGCTTTTACCTTGAGTTCGGGATAACAGTTGCTAATTTGCTTAATTGTATCGGTTGTGGGTTTAAAATCCCACCTCATTTGTCAGTTTATCAAATAAACTAAAACCAACTAACCAAGATCAATTTTTTGTAAATTCTTTCCCCCAATACCCGTACTCAAAAATAAGCTATAATATAAATACTGATGTACTAAAAACATTGGCAAGAATAAGATAGAAAATAACATCTATACTAATTAAAGACGAGTAGATAAAATAACGAGAAAATCATGGCTACAAGTACCAGCGCACAAGGCTCAGACAAAGAAAAGGCACTTAACCTAGTTCTCAACCAGATTGAACGCAACTTCGGCAAAGGGGCAATTATGCGCCTAGGGGATGCGGCTAAAATGAAAGTAGAAACTATCTCCAGTGGTGCATTAACCCTTGACTTAGCCTTAGGAGGCGGTTTACCCAAAGGAAGAGTTATCGAAATTTATGGGCCTGAAAGTTCTGGTAAAACTACTCTGGCGCTCCATGCGATCGCAGAAGTCCAAAAAGCAGGGGGAGTAGCTGCTTTCGTAGATGCTGAACACGCCCTAGACCCCAATTATTCCAGTGCTTTGGGGGTAGATATAGATAATTTACTTGTAGCCCAGCCCGACAACGGAGAATCTGCCTTAGAAATCGTTGATCAATTGGTGCGTAGTGCAGCGGTGGATTTGGTTGTTATTGACTCGGTGGCCGCCCTTGTACCCCGAGCAGAAATAGAAGGGGAAATGGGGGATTTACAAGTTGGTTTACAAGCCCGTCTCATGAGTAAAGCCCTGAGAAAAATTGCAGGAAACATCGGTAAATCAGGTTCTACAGTAATTTTCCTTAACCAACTACGTCAAAAAATCGGTATTAGTTATGGTAGCCCAGAAGTTACCACGGGGGGGACGGCATTAAAATTTTATGCCTCCGTGCGCCTAGACATTCGCCGTATCCAAACTCTGAAAAAAGGTAGTGATGGGGAATATGGTATCCGAGCGAAGGTAAAGGTTGCTAAAAATAAGGTAGCCCCTCCTTTCCGCATTGCTGAATTTGATATTATTTTTGGTTCGGGAATTTCGCGCACTGGTTGTCTGCTCGACTTGGCAGAAAAAACCGATGTGGTAAATAGAAAAGGGGCATGGTATAGCTATGAGGGGGATAACATCGCCCAAGGTAGGGATAATGCGGTTAAATACTTGGAGGAAAATTCTGAGTTAGCCCAAATCATCGAACAAAAGGTTAAGGAAAATTTAGATATTAATAATGTTAGTTTTGGTAGTTCTAATAATGATGATTATGATAGTGAAGAATAGGGGATAAAATATCTGGGATTTTGTTCAAAAATCCTTGAGGATTGCTATAGTTTAATTGACTGATATTTGTTAAGGAGAGGATAAATCGATTATGTTTAGTAAGGGAAACAAAGAAAGTAAAATTGACACGAATCCGAATGTTGAAAGTTTTGTTCCGCCCAAATCTACTAATACGGACATTGACATCGAAAATTCCTCAATTCCTATTCCTGATAATGTGATGGATAAAGAACAAATTCAAACCGTTAAATTAGTGGAAAAAATTAGCTCGATTTTATCTCCTTATTTTATCGTCATTGTGGGTTTATATCTTTCGGATGATAGTTTTTTAATTGGTTTTGTGTTGGTGATTGTTGGCATTTTATCTCTACTCAAAATTTCCTTACAAGATATTATGGCTTTGGTTAATAAGGCAAAGGGGGCGATTGGGGGGAAGAATAGTTAAATTGTAGGCTGATATTTAAGAACGATAAGTTGATTAACCACCGTCTAATAAAATACGGTTAATATTTTTGGTTCAATGAATGAAGCTATAATATTAGGTTGGGATAATTAGTGATAAATAGATTGTATTTTCGTCGCCACACCGTGTAATTCATTACACGGCGAAGGGTGGTTCGTTCAATAAATTGAACTAAGATATTGATATTACTAATTTATAAGTGATCAAGGGGACTTGATATGACACTAAATCCGATTTGTAAGGTTGACTATTATCCACCCTGTTACAAAACATAATAAACAATTATTATTTCTTATCTGTTGCCTGTTCCCCGTTTTCCCAAGACTCCAGAAAATGTTATGCTAAACTCAGGTTAAATAGGACAACTCAAATCCCCTGCTTTTTCGGAGAAACGAAGATTTTCACCATAATCCACAGGGCAATCGATAACAGCGGGTACATTTTGGGCAAGGGCTTCTTTAAGAGTGGGTATTAAATCTTCACTAGAAGTAACCCGATAACCTTTTAAACCGATGCTTTCGGCAAATTTAACAAAGTCTGGATTAGTGAAATCAACAAAACTTGATGAGCCAAATTGATTGTTTTGTTTCCAGCCGATTAAGCCATAGGCGTTGTCGTTAAAAATAAGGGTAACGAAAGGAGTTTTAACCCTGATAGCGGTTTCTAATTCTTGACAATTCATCATAAAACCCCCATCCCCAGTGACGGCGACAACTTTTTTATCGGGATGTACTAATTTGGCGGCTAATGCCCCAGGAATGGCGATACCCATGGCGGCGAAACCGTTGGAGATAATGCAGGTGTTGGGGGCTTCGGCGTGGTAGTGTCTTGCCATCCACATTTTATGGGCGCCTACATCGCTAATTACTATATCTTCTGAGCCCATTACCTGTCTTAAATCGTAGATGATTTTTTGGGGTTTGATGGGAAAACCTTCATCATGGGCATATTGTTCGTAGTCTTCTCGAATATCCTTCCTTAAGGTAGCAGAAAAAGGGATCGGTTTTCCAGTGCGATCGCACCTTTTAGCAATTTCATCAAGGGCATCGGCAATATCACCTACTACCTCCACTTCAGGGATGTAACTACTATCAATTTCCGCTGAATGAGTGCCAATATGCACAATGGGAGTAGTGCCACTAGGATTCCATTTTTTCGGGGAATACTCAATTAAATCATAACCCACCGCAATGATAAGATCCGCCTGTTCAAATCCGCAAGTGATATAATCCCGTTGCTGTAAACCCACCGTCCACAAAGACAGAGGATGGATATAGGGAATAGCCCCCTTACCCATAAAAGTATTAGCCACAGGAATATTTAAACGGGTAGCAAACTCCGTTAACGACTCCGTCGCCCTTGCCCTAATAGTACCATTTCCCGCCAAAATTAAAGGATTTTTTGCCCGGGCGATCGCCAAAGCAGCCCCATTAATGCTACGATGAGAAGCATAGATTTTCTCCCGTTGGTCAATTCTGAGGGGCATTCCATCCGCTACCATAGCCGCAATATTTTCAGGTAAATCAATATGCACAGCCCCAGGCTTCTCTTTCTGTGCCACCTTAAAAGCCTTGCGCACCACCTCAGGGGTAATACCAGGACGCACAATTTGCTTATTCCACTTCGTCACAGGGGCAAACATTGCCACCAAATCAAGATATTGATGGGATTCAATGTGCATCCTATCCGTGCCTACCTGCCCCGTAATCGCCACCAACGGCGCCCCATCAAGATTGGCATCAGCTACCCCCGTCATTAAATTCGTTGCCCCAGGCCCCAAGGTTGACAAACATACCCCAGCCTTGCCCGTCAAACGCCCATACACATCCGCCATAAAAGCCGCTCCTTGTTCATGGCGAACGGTGATAAACTCTATGGTAGAATTTTTAAGGGCTTCGAGAATATGTAGATTTTCTTCCCCTGGTAAACCAAAGATATACTCTACCCCCTCATTTTCTAAACATTTAATTAATAACTCCGCCGTGTTTAGTTGAGACATATCCACTCCTCACATTTTTATGGTTAATTTGTTCCCTATGGCTCAGAAAAAGCTATCCTAAAGGTAAATAAATATATAATTTTTCCTATTAATCCTTAATCATCTTATTATTAGAGTGAATTTAAGTAATCCTTCCCTATCTAATCCTAATCAATTTTTACCCGATTTAGATGGCTTTTCTAATAATCCTATCCCCATTCCCAGTTATCCTAAACAATATCGGGCCATAGGAATCATACGGGGTAAATATACCCCCTTAGAAGGAAAATTAACCAAGGGAATCATGGAAACAAGGGAGGGTCAAAAATGTGATACCGTGATTTTATCACGGGCGATTAGTGCCATTAAAAATCATGTGGATGTTAATAAAATTCAAAATTGGATTGTTTATCCCCATAAAGTTCGTAATGGTGATCAACTCTATTTACAAATAGTTGGTATTTGTCCTGATGAATCCCATAATATTATATCAGAAAAAGGTTTTAAAAAGGATTATTTTTCTATTCGAGGTGAGGTTTTATATTTCAATAGAAAAAATGAAAAAGTTATTGTTAAAATACGCTTTAATAGAAGAATTAAAGGTAAAAAATCAAGATTTTTTAAACTAGAACTAAAAGGAATTATTAATAATAATTCTATCCATCACTTTTATGATTTTGATGTAGTATTAAATGATAGTAAATTGGTAATTCAACAATATATTGATTTAGGCTTGATAGCCGTTAATATTTAAAAATGTACTTTAAGTAAGAAATATTTTACTAAATAAACCTTAATCAATTATTTTTAATGTTAAATCAAAAATGGTTAATTAAACTAGCTCAAAAAATCTGGGAAACCATGTGGCAATTAATGATGTTTAATTTAGCCCCCAGCGAGAATGGTAATTACCAGCGCCCCTTAAGTATCTATCATCACAACATAGAGGAAAACAGCACCTATAGCCCCGAAAAAAATCGTTATACTATTTATGCTGGTTTAAGTTGTCCTTGGGCTCACCGTACCCTAATAGTTAGAAAATTAAAAGGTTTAGAAAAGATAATTGACGTAGTAATTGTTAGCCCTTCCCCCGCTGATGGCGGATGGATAATCCCCCAGGGCTCAGAAAATTGTTATACCCTTAAGCAATTATATTATAAAGCTAATAATAATTATCAAGGACGTTGTACCGTACCCGTTTTATGGGATAAAAAAACCAAGACTATTGTTAATAATGAAAGCTCAGAAATAATTGTTTTACTTAATAATTGTTTTAATCAATTTGCTTCTTTTCCTCAACTAAATTTATATCCTGATGAATATAAAGACAATATAGATAGTTGGAATGAAAAAATATATCATCACATTAACAACGGGGTGTATCGTTGCGGTTTTGCTCAAACTCAACAGGCTTATGAAGATGCTTGTTATGGATTATTTAATCTCTTAGATAAAATTGAAATATTTTTGGAAAATAGTCGTTATTTATGTGGAGATAAATTAACCATTGCTGATATTCGTTTATTTACTACTTTAATACGTTTTGATGTGGTTTATTTTAGTCTATTTAAATGTAACATAAAAAGGATAGCTGATTATAAAAATCTTTCTCGTTATTGCCAAGAAATATATAATATTGAAGGAGTTAAGGAAACTTGTAATTTTGACATAATTAAACAAGATTATTATGGTAATCTTTTTCCTCTTAATCCAGGTGGAATTATTCCCTTAGGTTTACCCAGTTACTAAATCTCATCAAATAAGTTTTTAACAATAGATTGAGTTTTTATTTCCATTTCATCCCAATTTAATTCCCCTCTATCACTTATCAAATTAGAATCGATTTCTACAGGCTGATTTTGTTCTAATTCAAATTGAGTAAAGCAAACCTGAAAACAGATAAACCAAATGTTAGTTTCTTTCGTTGTATTACCTTTTTTTTGAGTTAAAATATAGCTAGGAAAAGGATCATTAATTTCTTGATAACTAATATCCCAATTATTAATTTCTGCTTGTTTTCTAATGTTATCTACTACTCTTATATATACGGGTTGCATGAGTAGATTTGCTTTTTCATAGTCTAGGCTTGTTTTAAATTGTGGTGATTTCATTATTAAATATTAGAAATATATTTTTTCTACGGGTTATGGTGTAGATAATTCTTATTATTATAATAATTTTTTGTATTTTTTTATAGTTATATTTCCACTGTTTATATTTTAGGTTAGTTTTTTTTACTTCTAGTCCAATGGTTAAAATGGACAAAGGAATCTGTTTTAAAATTAAGTTTAAATCTTGTTCTAGGGTAATTAATAAACTATTTATTTCCTTTAATTGTGTATTAATATTAATTATTTTTATCGTTAGGCAAATAAGGGCGATCGCCATTAAAATATTGATAGAAAAAACTATAATAAATAAAATCATTAATTAATAACAAAATAATTATTTGTCAAAGGAAAAATCCTTAGGAATATAATTGATTATGAGATAACATTCAACTATTTAAATTTAGTATCCTTTTTACCGTCTTAGAAAAATGAGGAAAAAATAAATAAAGTGGGCGTTTTGCCCACCTTAACTATGGTTTTAAACCTCGAGCATGGCACGACGAATTAACCTGTTAGCGATGGATTGAGTGCCAGTATGTTCAAAATAATTAGTTGACATATCAAGGAAGGCTGCCACATAATCTAATTGATCATCGGAAAATTCCACGAAATTTTGTAGATTTTTCATTACCTTACCTTGGGTTAAGTTGCGATCGCCCACAAAACTTGTCATCCAACCCTTAACAGCCCCAAAACTCTGGTTAATAAATCCTAACTGCCCCGCAGGATTACCCCCTGGGATAAACTTACTAACCTTAGAAAAAGCCCCATTGTCGGATAACTCTTTGGGATTCAAATTATTTAAAGTAGATTGTACTGCCAAAATAAAATCAGGGCCAAAAGGGATTAAACCATCAATACACACAAGCGCCGCCATGCGCATCAACGCCTCCCCTTCATACTCCTTCAAAGCCTTGACAAAATCCCCAATGCTATCCCCTGGTAAACCATTAATCTGACAAAAAGCGACAACTTCTACCACTAACTTAATGGCTAAATCCAGAGATTGTGCTTTCTCGTTACTAGGGGTTAACTTATTGAGAAAACTAAGAAAACCTATTTTTTCCCCTACTTTATTGGCTAAAGCAGCTGTACCAAGGGCGGAATCGGCATTGTCAACGGTTTGATATAACCATAAAGCCCTTTGATAACCCTGATTTTTGTCATTGTATAACCACACGGCGCGATCGCCTATTTTCTGAATCCATTTTTCATCAGTTTCCTGACTAATATCCCGAATCATCTGCTCAAAATTAGTTGGGTTTTTCCATTCCCCCGGTACCACAAAATCAAGGGAGTTTAAAACCATTGTGGTAACATTACGCGTCGGTAAATTATCCACCAAATCATAAATTGCCTTACTCATAATTAAAATCCTCCTAATTTAAACTTGCTAAACCATTGAGATCAAACTTAGCTAACCAAGCCTCTCTATCTGCTACCGTAAAACTATCATCCATCGATCGCACCGTAACTTGAAATCTATCCGCTACTAACACTGCTGTCGCCCGAGATCCCTTTTGAGCTAAGGGATAACCCCCAATTTGTTCTTGACTATCAACAAAATCATCCTTCGCAGAAGGATTACTAATAGTATCAAAAACCCCCAAAGTTGCCACATTTTGACCCGATTCTTTTAACACAGCTTCCACAAAACCATCTTTTTCTTGGGTAAAAACTCGCTCATAACTTTCATCACTAACAGGGAAAAAGCGATTAAAACTAGAGCCTTCCTCGGCATCTGTTGATACAGCGGTGTTACGACTTCCCGCATCAATACTTTCCTGTTGCGCGCCTTCAAACCGTGAAGGGGTATCATTTCCACAGGCAGGAAGAATTACCAATAAACAGGCGAGGGAAAAACCAATTATTAAACGAGATAACTTTTTCATTTGATCTAAATTTAGCTAAAATTAACTTTTATAATTCATCACTTATGGTAATTTTAAATGATTTATTACCTATTAAATATTAAAAAAACTTTTATTTTTAAGAATGTTCATGAATAATTTTCATGAGAAATAGTAAACCATAACTTTATTATGACTATTAAACTACATTTTATTTTATAATAGATATTTTAATTATTGTGCCATAAATATAACTTTAAAACCAATAAAAATATCCTTAAATTTAAACAATGCGTATTTTAATTTATTCCTATAATTATCACCCCGAACCCATTGGCATCGCACCATTAATGACAGAATTAGCAGAAGGTTTGACACAAAAAGGCCATGAAGTAAGGGTTTTAACCGCTATGCCTTGGTATCCTGAAAGTAAAATTTACCCCCAATATCGAGGAAAAATTTATAGTCAAGAAGAAAAAAACGGAGTTGAAATCTATCGTTCTTATGTTTGGGCAAGTCAGAAAAGAAGTTTTATCAATCGGGCGATGTTTGAACTTAGTTTTGCTTTTTTAAGTATTTGGCAAGGTTTAAAATTTTGGCGACCTGATGTTATTTTATTAACTATTCCAGGGCTTCCTGTGATTGTTCCTGGTTATTTATTAAGTAAAATATATGGTTGTCCTTTGATTGTTAATTTACAGGATATATTACCCGATGCGGCGGTTCATGTGGGTTTATTAACCAATAAAAAATTAATCAAAATATTTTCTTTATTAGAAAAATTTGCATATGAAAAAGCCAGTAAAATTGCCGTGATTGCCGATGGTTTTACTAAAAATTTGGCTCAAAAAAATGTAGATATTAATAAAATTGTTAAGATTCCTAATTGGGTTGATGTGGATTTTATTAAACCCGTGAGCAAAGACAACAGTTATTTTATCAAGGAAAATAATTTACAGGGAAAATTTGTCGTTATTTATTCTGGTAATATTGCCCTTACTCAACCCATTGAAATTTTAATCGAAGCGGCCCAAAAGTTAAAACATTTAGATAATTTAATGGTGGTGATTGTGGGTAAGGAGGAAGCGTTGGCAAGGTTAGAAAATTATCGTCAGCAATTAGGTTGTGAGAATGTTTTATTAAAACCTTTTCAACCAAGGGAAAAGTTACCCGAAATGTTGGGGGCGGTGGAAATTGGCATGGTGACGCAAAAAAGTAATGTCATTGATTTTAATTTACCTTCTAAAATTCCTGTATTGTTGGCCAGTGGTTGTGTGATTATTGGCTCTGTGCCTGAATCGGGTACGGCGGCTAGTGCGATTCGAGAAAGTGGGGGAGGGGTGGTGATTCCCCCTGAAGATGCGCAGGCTTTAGCGAAGCAAATTGAATCTTTTTATCATAATCCTGAGTTGGTGGCACAGATGAGCAAGGCAGGGCGTAAATATGCAGAAACTCATTATTCTTTTCAAGGGGCGATCGCACTTTATGAACAACTTTTTGATGGAATGATGGGAAGTAAGAGTGATGATAACACTTATAAAAGTTGAATATATTTACGAATCAGACTAATGGCAACCGCAGGTAATTCGAGATGGGGGGTTAATCCAACTTCTTCAATAACTTGAAAATATTTAACTGCATCGGGATTCATTTGCGCAAGACGTTTGCCAATTTCGGGGCTAGTAAACTGGGATTCTCTACCCCAAATGATGGCGGTGGGAATAGTTAGTTTTTGGATATATTGGGATAAATCAAAGCATAAATCCCCCCTGACAAAAGATAGGGCTGCATATTCTGCATTAGGTTGGGAAGCACTTTTGAGATAGGAGGCGACTAATTCGGGGAAAATTCTTTGAGGATTAGCAAATTGCCTTTTTTCAAGGAAACTTTTGATTCCCGATTCACTAGCTACCCCAAGGCTATAGAAAAATTTATCAACCATGGGAGTGCTAATTATCTGGGCAAATAGGCTTTTGGTGTAGTTTTCCTCAAAATCCGATAATCCTGCGGGGGTGAAAAGTATTAGTTGTTTAAATAGGTGGGAATGTGCGATCGCAAGTTGGACGAGAAAAGCAGCGGTAAGGGAAGAAGCTATAACGGTGGTAGGCTCTTGACATACCTGTTCTAAAAATTCTGTAATGGTAGTAATGTAATCATCAATAGTATAGTTTTTTTGAGGATGGGCAGACTTACCCCAACCAATTAAATCAGGAGCAATAATGTGATATTCTCCAGCAAAAGCAGGATAAACCTGTGACCATTCATAGGCGGATGAACCTCCCCCAAAACCATGTAAAAACACTAGATTTGGCTTTGTTTCCCCCAGTGATTCTGATTTACTTAAATTTTGTAAAGATTGCCAAAAAACACTATCAGACGAGTAATAAACCATCTCTCCTAAGCTAGTATTGACCGTATTTTCAATGAATCCAAGAGATTTAAACATAAAAAAGGGGAAATATTTGAGCTTTTTTTATTATGGTAATCCAATTACCACATAACTATTGAACCTCCGTTCGAAATAAAAATTTTACCCATTGTCCATTACCCATTGCCCCTTGCCTTTTTATGTCAAGATGATGATAAAGAAATTATAAAATTAATCCTATGACCAAACCAACCATCGCAAGTTACGGTGAATGGCGATCGCCCATAACCTCAGATTTAATCGTATCAGGGAGCATTGGCTTAAGTTCCGTCAAATTTGACCAAAAAGACGTTTATTGGCTCGAAAATCGCCCCTCAGAAGGCGGTAGAGCCGTTATAGTTCGCTATACCAACGGGCAAAAAGAAGATGTCACCCCTGCCCCTTTTAATGTGCGTAGTCGTGTCCATGAGTATGGTGGAGGAGCATTTTTGATCAAAAATGGTGTAATCTACTTTAGTAATTATGCAGATCAAAGGGTATATGTGCAAAAAATAGGGGAACACCCCCAACCCCTCACCGCCCAATCGCAGGTGAGATATACCGACTTTTGCCTTGATAAAAGCCGTAATCGTTTAATTTGCGTTGCTGAAGATCATAGTAACCCCGAAAAAGAACCAGAAAACAAACTTGTCACCATCGATTTAAACTCAGGGGAAGTAAAACCGATAGTGCAGGGTGCAGACTTTTACACCTCCCCTCGCCTCAGCCCTGATGATTCCCAGTTAGCATGGTTATGTTGGCATCATCCTTATATGCCGTGGGAAAGCACCTTCTTACATCTTGCCACCTTTGATGATAATGGAGAAATTGAAGACAGTGAAATCGTGGCAGGAAGCGAAACCGAATCTATCTGTCAGCCAGAATTTAGTCCTAACGGTACTTTACATTTTAGCAGCGATCGCACCGATTGGTGGAATTTATATCGCCGAGAAAAAAATGGCCATCTTACTCCCCTATACCCCCTCAATGCCGAATTTGGTTATCCCCATTGGGTTTTTGGGGAATCAGTATATGGCTTCGCCGATGAAGATACCATCGTTTGTACCTACACCCAAAATGGTATCTGGCACTTAGCCAGTTTGGACAGCAAAAATAACGATCTTACTAACCTTAACGTTAGCTACACCAACATCGCCTATTTACAAGTCAATGGTAGCCAAATTTTATTTACAGGGGGTTCACCAAATCAACCCACCGCCGTAGTTTTGGGGGATACCGTCAGCCAAGAAACCGAAATTTTGCAACAAGCCAGTAACCTCAATTTAGACGACGGTTATCTTACTCAACCCGAACAAATCGAATTTCCCACCAGCAACGGTAACACCGCCTATGCTTGGTATTATCCCCCCCAAAACAAAGATTACCAAGCCCCCGAAGGGGAATTACCTCCCTTACTGGTAAAAAGCCATGGAGGCCCCACCGCCATGACTACCGCCAGTTATAACTTGCGTATTCAATATTGGACAAGTCGGGGTTTTGCCTTTGTGGATGTGAATTATGGAGGTAGTACGGGATACGGTCGGGATTATCGTCAAAGGTTAGCTAAAAAGTGGGGTATTGTGGATGTGGAAGATTGTATCAATGTTGCTAAATATTTGGTAGAAGCCCAAAAAGTTAATCAGGAAAAATTAGCAATTTCTGGAGGCAGTGCGGGGGGTTATACTACCTTAGCGGCGCTTACTTTCCATGATGTATTTAAAGCAGGGGCGAGTTATTATGGCATTGGTGACTTAGAAATTCTTGCCACTGATACCCACAAATTTGAATCCCGTTATCTTGATAATCTTATTGGTAAATATCCAGAAGAAAAAGAAATTTATAAAGTGCGATCGCCCTTAAATCATATCGAAAAACTATCCTGCCCCGTTGCTTTTTTCCAAGGATTAGAAGATAAAGTCGTACCCCCCAACCAAGCCGAAATGATGGTAAAAGCCCTCAAAGAAAAAGGTATCACCACCACCTACGTTACCTTTGGCGACGAAGGCCATGGTTTTCGCAAAGCAGAAAACATCAAAAAAGCCCTCGATGGAGAGTTCAATTTCTACGCAAAAATTTTCGGATTTTCTTGCCAAAATTAAAACAGTTTGGCTATAATATAACTACCTAACACTTAAACCACACCTAATAGCCAGAGTGAAACCCCTTCGCTCTGGCTCCCCTTTTATATAAATAGGTGTTGCCATCTCATCATTAAATAACACCCACAAACTCAAAAGGCAATAAGCAAAAGATAGTAAATGTTATGGTCATTTAATATTGGAATGAAACGCTATCGAATAGCATAATATTTATTTGATAAGGCTTTTCGAAAATAAAGATGTCTCAAACACAATGGAAGTAACTATAATTGTCAATTGTACATTATTTATGGTGTCCCTCTGCGATCGCACGACTGCAACACCAATCACTAGGTAAAGTAGAAGGCCAACCCATTTCCAAGGCTTCTTGACAAATAGTCATCACCGTTAACTGACAATCAATTAACTGAAAGTCTTCTTTCTGACATTGTTTAAGACTATGTTTGAGAATAGAATCATCTTGAAACTCAATGGTTTTATTACACTGAATGCAGACAATGTGATGATGGTGATGGGGGTAGGGATGATTTAATTCATAATGTTTATGACCTTCCGCCAATTCTAATTCCCGTAATACCCTCATTTTGGTCATCAATTTGACACTACGGTAAATGGTCGATAAGCTGATATTCTCCCCTTGCTCTTCCAAAAGATTGTGCAACTCCTCAGCACTCAGATGATTCCCTTGGGGTAAATTATAAAAAACCTCCAGAATTTTTTCCCTTTGGGGAGTCATACGCCATCCCCTAGAATTGAGCTTTTTTTTGATTGATGCGGTAGTGTCTAAAGCCATAAAGATTCCTGACAATTCTTTCTTTACTAATGATACTTCTCTTTGATGGCTATTTGCAACTACTTGTTACTAATTGAGAATAACCCCCAAATATCTGCACAGACATAGTTGATAAAAATAATTAATAGTTAGAGTTTTGAGAGTTGAAGGAAAAAAGATAAGTGTCAGGTATTAAGGTTTTCGTTTCACCCCCTAAATCCCCCAATCCTGGGGGACTTTATAATCAAAAAACAATTGTTCATTATCAATTGTCAATTGTTTAAACCCCTTTTGGGTTCGATAAACATGGCATCCCCAAAGGAATAAAAGCGATATTTTTCCTCGATCGCCCTTTGATATATACTAAGTAATCTCTCCCTACCAATGAGTGCCCCTACAAGCATCAGTAAACTAGATTTTGGTAAATGGAAATTAGTAATTAATCCATCGATAACCTTAAAATCATAACCGGGATAGATAAAAAGATCCGTTTTGCCACGATAAGGCATCAAATCATTATGATGGGCAAAAGTACCCTCCAAAGCCCTAACTACCGTCGTACCGACACTGATTACCCTACCGCCACGGCTTTTGGTTTCCTTAATTTTATCGATGGTTGCTTCATCAACTTCTATCCATTCTTGGTGCATTTCATGGTTAAGAATATCCTCCACCTCCACAGGGCGAAATGTACCGATACCCACATGGAGAGTTATATGGGCGATCGCCACTTGTTTTTGGGCTAACCGATTAAAAACATCCTCAGTAAAATGTAATCCTGCCGTTGGCGCAGCGATCGCCCCTTGCCTTTCGGCGTAAATAGTCTGATACTGGGATGGTAGTGCCTCCGACTCCGTCACATAAGGAGGAAAAGGAATATTACCCAACCTCTCCAACAAATCCCAAAAAGATAACCCTTTAGGGGCGCTAAACTGTAAAATTCTGCCCCCCGTTGTCTCATCCTTATCAATCACCGTCGCCGTTAGATAATCCCCCGTAATCTCATCTTCAAAAACAATCTGCGCTCCCAAACCAAAACGCTTCCCCGGCTTCACCAACGCCAACCAACAAAGGGGAGACTTTTCCTCTACCAACAACACCTCCACCATCGCCCCCGTGGACTTTTTCCCATACAAACGAGCAGGAATTACCTTAGTATTATTCAAAACTAACAAATCCCCAGGGGAGAGTAAATCAGGCAAATTAGCAAAAATTTTATGGTTAATTCCCTCCTCAGGTTTCACCACCAACAAACGAGAAGAATCCCTCGGAGTCACAGGATTTTGAGCAATTAATTCTTCAGGTAAAAAATAATCGTAACTAGATAACTTTAAATTAAGATCCATTTATTTAATATTTTCCGATAAATTCCCATTATCCTTTGTAGCAGATTGAATGGCATTTATGAGCGATCGCACCTCAAAAACCCCCTCAGACGCCTCAAAAGAAAAAGGTAACTTACCCGCCGCCAACACCCTTAAGCCCACAGGGGCAAGACTCAACAAACCTCGCACATCTCGAAAATAATTACCAACCACCATCACCGCAAACTTGCGCTCATCCACCCAACCCCCATCCTTCACCAAATCCACCAATACCTTACGATGACGAACAGGGGTACTACTACCACGGGACTCCCTGGCCAAAATTTTTCCCTTAATCTTCGTAATTTGATCCAAAGGTGCCACATCCATGGGGCATACCTCATTACAAAGATAACAACGAGTACAACCCCACGCCCCCGACTTCACATCATTATATTGAGTCAATCTTTCCTCCCTCAATTCATCTCGAGAATCATCAATCATTCGATAGGCTTTTGCCAAAGCATGGGGGCCCACAAAATTATCATTTACTTCCTTAGCATTGCAATCAGAGTAACAAGCACCACACAAAATACAATTGCCCGTTTGTTCTAATAATTTTCTTTCTTCTGGACTTTGTAAAAACTCTTTTTCTGAAATATTTCTTGCCTTTGTACTTACGTAAGGTTCAACTTTTTCTAAATCATGCCAAAAATTACTCATATCTACAACTAAATCCTTAAGCACGGGCATATTACCTAAGGGAGAAATAATTATTTGAGGATTTTTTTCACCCTCCCCAAAAGAAATTTTTTTCAATTCATCTCCAATGTTTTCCTTACAAGCTAAAGCCGAACGACCATTAATTTTCATCCCACAACTACCACAAATTGTATTGCGACAATTTTTCCGAAAGGCAAGGCTACCATCTATTTCCCACTTGATCCGATTTAAACATTCAAGAATAGTATTTTTTTGATTTACCTCTAGGGTATAATCCTGAAAATGGGGCGATAAATTATCATTTTGACGGAGAATTTTAAAGGTAACTTTCATTTTTGTCTATATTTATTACTATCACTATTTATATTCTCCGATCTTATTTTATAACCAACAAGGGAAATGATCTTAATTTTTGTTAAAACTTCAATAATTATCCATATTTTTTTATTTTACTTCTTTAGATAAGGGAAAAAAGCTACAAATAAGAATTAACAAGTATTTTAGCCTTAGGCTACCTTAAGAAAAAGTTAACTTAGGTTGAGAAAATATTAATAAGTCCATAAAAAAACAGTGAATAATAGTGATTTAATGACATATTTTTGTTATGATAAATAGTGTAAAGAACAAATAACAAATGAGGAAAAAATATATGACAGAAGTAGCAACTACACCTTTGTCAGGGAAAGAGCTGTTACAGAAAGTAAAAGAATTATCTGATGTTCCCCGCCGTGAAAGGGCAAGACGTTGTGGCTACTATACAGAATCAAAAAACGGCAAAGTTAGGGTGAATTTAACAGATTTTTATGATGCTGTTTTATCCGCAAAAGGTGTACCTTTAGATCCCGAAAGAACCAAAGATGGTAGGGGTAGAGAAGCCACTTTTCGTGTTAGCGTTCACAAAAACGGTCAAATAGTCATTGGTTCTAGCTACACAAAAAAAATGGGTTTACAATCAGGAGATGAGTTTGAAATTAAGCTCGGTTACAAACACATTCATCTAAAACAAGTGGGAGAAGGAGATGATTTTGATATGGATGACGAAGATTAAATCATCCGTAAATATACCATAATTTAATGGGACAAAAAATCAGATAAATTTTCTTTTTATTAAACCTTGTAAAAAAATTAATGATCCACTGGGAAAGCAATTTTATCACCTCACCCCTAATCAATGGCAATGGCATCATCAAAGTTATTTTGTTCTTGATAATATGGGGGGCTGTGTGGTTGCCCATTGCATTTCCTTTAACAAGGTTAATTAACTGGCATCCTGCCACCCCAATTTCAAACTCACAAAAACTAACACTAATAGCATCTCTATATCTCATTGCTCCCTTACTGGCTTGGGGAGTGATGGGACAGGATTTGCCTGAAATTGTTTCATTTTTTAGTATCAGCAATCTTAATTGTATCCTATGGGGTTATGTAATAGGAATTGTTACTATTATATTTACAGACTTGATAACATTTGCCTCAGGAAAGTTGCACTGGCAAAAATCAGCCCAAAGCGTAACCTCTATCCTCACAAGCCTACCATTACTACTCTTTCTCAGTTTCTTTATCGCCTCTATAGAAGAATTGGTGTTTAGGGGAGTATTCAAAAACTTTTTAGAACAAGATTATAATATCTGGGTAAGTGCGATCGCCTCTAGTGCCATCTTTGCCACACTGCATTTAATTTGGGAAAGAAAAAATACCACACCACAACTACCCGGACTATTTCTAATGGGCTTAACCCTCTACTACTGTGTCTATCTTCAAAGCGGAAACCTGTCCACGGCCATCGGTATCCACGGAGGATGGGTGCTAAGTCTTGCCACCCTAGACACCTTCGACTTATACCAATACCAAGATAATGCCACCCCGTGGCTATGGGGCAGTAAAGAAAAACCCCTAGGTAGCATCGCAGGAATTTTTGTCTTAATATTTACATTTTTAATACTTTTAATCAACAAGTAAAATATTGATAACAAAAGCCGAAAAAACCTTAACAATTCTTTATAATAGTAAAGATATAGCAACATGGTTATCAAGTAAACTTAAGCCCTGTATTAGAAAATGCTAAATCTTGATAACCATCATGAAGTAATATAACGAATCTAAGCGTATAAGGTCAAGATATAATGAACGACTACAATAATAACAATTTAACACCATATCAAGGACAACCTTGGCTAGTAAAAGAAAGAGATGCTTGTGGTGTAGGCTTCATCGCCTACCAAGACAATCGCAAATCCCATAAATTGGTTAAAGATGCGTTAAAAGGTTTAGCCTGTATGGAACACAGGGGAGGATGTGGCGCTGATAGACAAACAGGCGATGGTTCAGGGATTTTAACAGGGATTCCCGTAGAAATTTTCAAAACATGGTTTAGCGAAAATAATATTGAAATGCCCCCCGCCGAAGAATGGGGAGTAGGCATGGTATTTTTACCCCAAGATGAACAAGAAGCGCAAGAAGGGCGTAAATTTGTCGAAGAAATGGTGGAGGTAGAAAACCTCAAAACCCTTGGATGGCGTACTGTTCCTGTTAATCCTGATGTCTTAGGAGAACAAGCAAAAGCCAATCAACCCCGCATTGAACAAATTATAGTTACTTCTGGGGCAAAACACTACAAAGGGGATGAACTAGATCGTCGTTTATACGTTGCTCGTTCCCGTGTTGGTAAGAAATTAAGCGATAATTTTTATATTTGTTCTTTTTCCTGTCGTACCATCGTTTACAAAGGTTTAGTACAGGGAGACGTATTAGAAAAATTCTATGCAGATTTAAGTAACCCCGCCTACGAAAGTCGTTTTGCGGTTTATCATCGTCGTTTTAGTACCAATACCGTACCTAAATGGCCCTTTGCACAACCTATGCGGGTATTAGGACACAACGGAGAAATAAACACCCTCATCGGTAACATTAACTGGATGAGTGTCAGGGAAGCTAATTTAGAGTTACCTGGTTGGACAAAAGAAGAGTTTGACGGTGTGACTCCCATTGTTAACATGGATAACAGTGACTCCTACAACTTAGACAGTTCTTTAGAATTATTAATACGCACAGGGCGTAGTATTCCCGAGGCTTTGATGATTTTAGTACCCGAAGCCTATGAAAATCAACCCGAACTAGAAAAATATCCCGAAATTCTTGACTTTTACCACTACTATGCAGGGTTAAAAGAACCTTGGGATGGTCCTGCATTATTGGCGTTTAGTGAAGGTAAAACCGTTGGAGCTTGTTTAGATCGTAATGGCTTACGTCCCGCCCGTTATGCTATCACAAAAGATGGTTATGTGGTGGTAGGTTCCGAGGCTGGGGTGGTTGATTTAGATGAATCAGAAATTATTGAAAAAGGAAAACTCGGCCCCGGTCAAATGATCGTGGTAGATTTAGAAAATAATAAACTACTCAAAAACTGGGAAATCAAACAGGAAATTGCTTCCCAAAAACCCTATGGGCAATGGTTGAAAGAGTATCGTTTACACCTCGAGCGTCAAGAGTTTGAAACGGGAGATGGATCCCCCCTAACCCCCCTTAATAAGGGGGGAACTGAGCTGGTACAGTTACAGACGGCCTTTGGTTATACCCAAGAGGATGTAGAAATGATCATCACTGCCATGGCGAGGGATGGTAAAGAGCCAACTTTCTGTATGGGGGATGATATTCCTTTGGCGGTGTTATCCGATAAACCTCGTTTGTTGTATGACTATTTTAAACAGCGTTTTGCCCAGGTAACTAACCCCCCTATCGATCCCTTACGGGAAAATTTGGTTATGTCTTTGGAGATGCACCTAGGGGAAAGGGGCAATTTGTTACACATTGAACCGAAAAATGCCCATACTTTGGTTATTGATTCTCCTGTGTTGTCGGAGTCTGATTTGGAATTTATCAAAAATTCTGATCTTGCTACCGTGGAGTTATCTACTCTTTTTCCTATCAGTGATGGCCCTGACGGTTTGAAATCTGCGTTAGAAAGATTATGCGCTCAAGCCACTGAGGCGGTAAATGAAGGTCATCAAGTAATTGTACTCAGCGATCGCACCCCCATCGATACCGAAACTTCTTACATTCCCCCTCTTCTTGCGGTGGGGGCGGTACATCAACACCTTATCAAGGCAGGATTACGCCTAAAAACCTCTTTGGTGGTAGATACTGCCCAATGTTGGAGTACCCACCATTACGCTTGTTTGGTCGGTTTTGGCGCTTCGGCGGTATGTCCTTATCTTACCTTACAAACGGTTTCTAATTGGTGGCATGATAGCAAAACTCAGAAGTTGATGGACAATGAAAAAATCGAAAAAATTTCTGAGATAGAGGCGCTTAACCGCTACCGTAAATCCATTGAGGCTGGATTGTTTAAAATCCTTTCTAAAATGGGCATTTCTCTCCTTGCTTCCTACCATGGGGCTCAGATTTTTGAGTGTATTGGTTTGGGTGCGGATGTCATCGAATTGGCTTTCAAGGGTACCACTAGCCGTGTGGGTGGTTTAAACCTTGCGGAAGTGGCTAACGAGGTAATTTCTTTCCATCAAAAAGCCTTCCCTGAGTTACAGGCCAAGAAGTTGGAAAACTACGGTTATATCAACTATAAGAAAGGCGGTGAGTATCACATGAACTCCCCTGAAATGGCGAAAACTTTACATAAGGCGGTATCTGCCTATGGTAGCCAAGAGGGTTATGATCATTATGAGTGGTATCGCAAGTATCTTGAAGAGCGCCCTGTAACTGCTTTACGGGATTTACTAGAGTTTAAGTCTGACCGAGATTCTATCTCTATTGATGATGTGGAGTCCGTGGAAGACATCGTTAAGCGTTTCTGTACTGGGGGTATGTCCTTGGGTGCATTGAGCCAAGAAGCCCACGAAACCCTTGCTATAGCGATGAATCGTATCGGTGGAAAATCAAACTCTGGGGAAGGAGGAGAAGATCCTAATCGTTACAACATTATTGATGAAGTGGATGCAGAGGGTAAAAGTAGTTTATTTCCCCATCTCCATGGTTTGCAGAAGGGCGATCGCGCCGCATCCGCCATCAAACAAATTGCCTCTGGACGTTTTGGGGTTACCCCCGCATATTTAATGAGCGGTGAACAGCTAGAAATCAAGATGGCACAGGGTGCAAAACCTGGAGAAGGTGGACAGTTACCCGGGAAAAAAGTGAGCGAATATATCGCTATGTTACGCCGTTCCAAACCAGGTGTTACCCTCATTTCTCCCCCTCCTCATCACGACATCTACTCTATTGAGGATTTAGCCCAATTAATCCACGACTTACACCAAATCAACCCCACCGCCAAAGTTTCCGTTAAATTGGTGGCAGAAATCGGCATCGGTACCATCGCCGCTGGGGTAGCCAAAGCCAACGCTGACGTTATCCAAATTTCTGGTCATGATGGTGGTACAGGCGCATCTCCCCTAAGTTCCATCAAACACGCTGGATGTCCTTGGGAATTGGGCGTTACCGAAGTACACCGCACCTTGTTGGAAAATCAACTGCGCGATCGCGTCCTACTCCGTGCTGACGGTGGTTTAAAAACTGGTTGGGATATTATCATGGCGGCGTTAATGGGTGCTGAAGAATATGGTTTCGGTAGCATTGCTATGATTGCCGAAGGTTGTATTATGGCGCGTGTCTGTCATACCAATCAATGTCCTGTGGGAGTTGCTACCCAACAAGAAAGACTGCGCAAACGTTTCTCTGGAGTACCGGGAGACGTGGTTAACTTCTTCTACTTCATCGCCGAAGAGGTACGCTCTATCCTTGCTAAACTAGGCTATCGCAGTTTAAACGAAATCATCGGACGCGGTGACTTATTAACCTATCGTCAATCTGCCCAACTTACTAAAACCAAGACTTTGGTGTTGGATTGTTTAATCAATCTTCCTGATACCAAAACTAACCGTCAATGGTTAAATCATGGGGATACCCACACCAACGGTAACGTTTTAGATGATGAAATCCTCGCTGATAATGTCATTACGGAAGCTATTAACAACCATGGTAGTGTAACCAAAGAGATTAAGATCATTAATACCGATCGCTCCGTAGGTGCTAGAATTGCTGGGGTAATTGCTAAACAACACGGCGATTATGGTTTTGAAGGACAATTAAACCTCAACTTCAAAGGTGCTTCTGGACAAAGTTTTGGGGCTTTCAACGTTAAAGGGATGAACATTCACCTCGAAGGGGAAGCCAACGACTATGTGGGTAAAGGTATCAATGGTGGAGAGATTGTTATTGTACCTCCTAGTAATATCACCTTTGAAGCAGTTGATAACGTCATCCTTGGTAATACCTGTCTATATGGTGCCACTGGGGGTGAATTATATGCCAATGGACGGGCGGGAGAGCGTTTTGGGGTGCGTAACTCCAAGGCAACCGCCGTTATTGAGGGTGCAGGGGATCACTGTTGTGAATACATGACAGGGGGTTTAATCGTTGTCCTGGGTAGTGTTGGACGTAATGTGGGCGCTGGTATGACTGGCGGTTTAGGTTACTTCCTTGATGAAGAGGGTAATTTTGAAGCTAAAGTTAACCCTGAAATTGTCACTATTCAGCGTATTTCTACCCCTGAAGGGGAAGCTCAATTAAAAGAGTTGATTACCAATCATGTGGAGAAAACAGGTAGTAAAAAAGGTCAATTAATCCTTGATAATTGGTCGGAATATCTACCTAAATTCTGGCAGGTTGTACCTCCTTCGGAAGCCGAAAACCCTGAAGTAAAAGCTCAAAAAGAGTTAACTCAAGTGTAATTTAAATGGGGTGGGCAATGCTCACCCTATATCTTTATGGCTTGATGCTCTTTTTAGAGAATGGACTAGAATGAGAGAGTAAGTATAAACAACAAAATACCACTGATGAGCCTAACCGCAGTTAAACCAACCCTTAATAGCCTACCCACCATTACAACGTTATCCAATGGGTTAACTATTATCGCCGAACAAATGCCCGTAGATGCTGTTAATTTTAATGTCTGGTTTAATGTGGGTTCAGCGGTAGAAAGTAATCAAATTAATGGTATGGCTCACTTTTTAGAACATATGATCTTTAAAGGAAGTCAAAAGTTAGTGTGTGGAGAGTTTGAACAAATTGTTGAGGCTAGGGGCGCTGTGACAAATGCGGCCACGAGTCAAGAATATACTCATTTTTATGTTACTTCTTCTCCCCAAGATTTTGCCCATTTAGCACCTCTACAGTTAGATTTGGTGTTAAATTCTAGTTTACCTGAGTCTGAGTTTATCCGAGAAAAATTGGTGGTTTTGGAAGAAATTCGCCGTGCAAAAGATAATCCCCGTCGTTTGGCTTTTGAGAAAGCGATGAAGATTTGTTTTCCTAGTTTGCCCTATTCTCGCCCCATCCTAGGCACGGAAGAAATTATTGAGCCTTTAACCAGGCAACAAATGTATGATTTCCACCGTTATTGGTATCAGCCCCCATCCATGACGGTTAATGCGGTGGGTAATTTACCAGTGGAAGATTTAACGGCTATTGTGGCGGATGTGATGGGGGATTTAAGGAGAGAAGGACAACAGACTTTTAAACCCCAAATTATGGCGGAATTACCTTTTAATGTCATTGTTAGGGAAGATTATACGGATTCTGCTCTACAACAGTCGAGAATGATTATGATGTGGCGTGTGCCGGGGTTAATAAGTTTTCATGATACCCTTGCTTTAGATGTTTTGGCGATGATTTTGGGGCAGGGTAAGTTATCCCGTCTATTCCGCTCTTTACGGGAGGAGCAAAGGTTGGTTAAGGGTATTGGGGCTAGTAATATGAATCATCAGGTACAGGGGGTTTTTTATATTGCGAGTCAGTTGGATAAGGGTAATCTGGGTAAGGTGGAACAAGAAGTTATTAATCATATTAAGGATATTCAAGATAATGGAGTTTCTGAGGCTGAGTTAAATAGGGTTTGTAATTTAGTGGCTAATCAGTTTATTTTTCATAGTGAGAAGCCGAGCGATCGTGCTAATCTTTATGGTTATTATTATTCTCAGTTGGGTAGTTTAGATTTAGCTTTTAGTTATACTGACAATTTACGCTCTTTGACGGTGGATGATATTCAACAGGCCGCCAGAAAATATCTCCATGTTGATGCTTATGGCGTTGTTAGGGCAATGAATGATTAGGGGCGATACGCAATAGGCAAAAGGTAATAGTTAAAAGTGATAATTCTTTATTGTTCATTGCTTAATTGCTCTAAAGACACAAAAACTGGTATCTTAACGAAAGAAAATAATAAAAAAAGAAAAAGGCACGACTAGAAATGATTTACCAACGAGTTTTACTGAAGTTAAGCGGTGAAGCATTAATGGGTAATTTGGGTTATGGAATCGATCCTAAAGTAGTTGCCGATATTGCCCAAGACATTGCACAGGTTGTACGAGAAAACGTGGAAGTCGCTATTGTCGTTGGTGGAGGTAATATTTTTAGGGGTGTGAAAGCATCAGCGGCAGGAATGGATAGGGCTACCGCTGATTATGTGGGTATGATTGCCACCGTAATGAATGCTATGACATTGCAAGATGCTTTGGAAAGAATTGATATTCCCACTAGAGTTCAAACTGCGATCGCCATGCAGGAAGTCGCCGAGCCTTATATTCGCAGACGTGCCATTCGTCACCTAGAAGTAGGGAGAGTCGTTATATTCGGTGCAGGTTCTGGAAATCCCTTTTTTACCACTGATACCACGGCAGCGTTACGGGCGGCTGAGATTGATGCCCAAGTAATTTTTAAAGCTACTAAGGTTGATGGTGTTTATGATAGCGATCCGGTTACTAATCCTAATGCTCGTCTTTACAAAAGTTTAAACTACAATCATGTTTTAACTGAAGATTTAAGGGTAATGGATGGCACTGCGATCGCCCTTTGTAAAGAAAATAATATCCCCATTGTGGTATTCAACCTTGCCGAACGTGGTAATATCATTCGAGCTATAAAAGGTGAACCCATAGGTACAATTATAGGAGGTTCTTATGACATTAATTGATGATCTAAAAGCTAATATGCAAAAAAGTGTCGAAAGGACACAACAAGACTTTAACACCATTCGTACAGGTAGGGCTAACGCCAGTTTGCTCGATAAAATTATGGTGGATTACTATGGTGCTGATACCCCTTTGAAAACCATTGCAGGTATTAGCACCCCTGATGCTACTACTATTTTAATTCAACCTTTTGACCGTGGAAGTATGAGTCAAATCGAAAAAGCCATTTCCCTCTCGGACATCGGTTTAACCCCTAATAATGATGGACAAGTTATCCGTCTTAATATCCCCCCCCTCACCGCTGAACGTCGCCAAGAGTTTGTTAAACTGGCGGGTAAGTATGCGGAAGATGGTAAGGTTTCGGTGCGTAATCACCGTCGGGATGCCATTGATAAGGTGAGAAAGCAGGAAAAAAATAGTGATATTTCTGAGGATGAATCCCGTGATTTACAGGATGAAATTCAAAAGGTGACTGATATGTTTACCGCTAAAATTGATGAGCTTTTAGCCGTCAAAGAGAAGGAATTAACTAGCATTTAAATTTATTTGGGTGTTAGGTAGGTGTTAGGTGAATTGATAATGGATAATAAATATTTCTATGATTAATATTGCTATTTTGGGGGCAGGACGTTGGGGTAGTCATTTTGTTAAAATTTTTCTTAATCATAGGAATGTTAATTTAATGGCTATTTGCGATAGTAGCCCAGAAAGATTATATTTTATCAAAGAAAAATATCAAGTTTCTAACTCAGTTGATTTACTAACAGATTGGCAAACAATAAGTAATATAAAAGATTTAGATGCAGTTATTATAACTACTCCAGCTAGTTCTCATTATGTTTTGATTAAACATTTTCTTACTCAAGGTTATCATATTTTAGCAGAAAAACCTATAACAATTAAGTCTAATGAAGCTAAAGAATTAACAGAGTTAGCTAATGAAAATAACCTAATTTTATTTGTTGATCATACTTATTTATTTAACCCTTTAATTGAACAATTAAGTCGCAAAATTCAAACGGAAGATATAGGAAATTTAAAATACGGCTACGCTTCGCGCACCCACGCTGATGCTATTCGAGGGGATGTCAACGTAATTTGGGATTTAGCCATCCATGATATTTCTATTTTTAATTATGTTTTGAGGGAAAAACCTTTTCAAGTTTGCGCCCAAGGACAAAATTTTCTCTCCCATGACTCCATAGACGTGGCTTGGTTAAAGTTATTTTATCCTTCTGGTTTTGTGGCGACGATTCATGTTAGTTGGTTAAATGCTGATAAACAAAGAAAGTTAACCTTAGTGGGGGAAAAGGGTAGTTTCGTTTTTGATGAAATGATGCCTCAATCTCCTTTAACCCTTCATCGGGCAAATATTCATCAAGATATGTCGCCCATGATAGTAGATGGTTATGCCACAGAGAATGTCGATTTTACCCCTTTTAATACTTTACAGCTTATGGGCGATCGCTTCTTATCCACCATCAAAACCAACCATCAACCGACAATATCTACGGGGGAATTTGCCACCGAATTAATCCAAATCCTCGAAGCCATGGATATATCCTTAGAAAATAATAGTGCCATGGTTTCCGTTAACTACGGATAGAATAAAAGACGATTAATAGTATCCTTAAAAGTATTTTAAAGAAAATGGCAAAAGGTGATCAATTATATGTGTGGCGTAAATTTGCTAACCTTGACGGCGTATATCAACACCACGGCATCGACACGGGAGATGGCAACATTATCCATTATCGTAAACCTAGCGAGGTAGTCGAAAAAACATCCTTTAATACCTTTAGTAAAGGTAATCGGGTTTATATTCGTCAATATCCTCGGGGTTTTTCCTTCATTCCCGACATAGTCATTGAAAGGGCTTTTAGTCGTCTTGGGGAAAAAAAATATAACCTATTATTTAATAATTGTGAACATTTTGCCACTTGGTGCAAGACAGGAATAAATGACAGTAAACAAGTACAAGATTTTATTCCTACTATTAATAAACTAAATACTTTTAATCTTT
Source organism: Cyanobacterium stanieri LEGE 03274 (assembly GCF_015207825.1). Lineage (NCBI taxonomy): Bacteria > Bacillati > Cyanobacteriota > Cyanophyceae > Chroococcales > Geminocystaceae > Cyanobacterium > Cyanobacterium stanieri. The sequence goes on along the minus strand of NZ_JADEWC010000010.1, from coordinate 14,057 downwards.
TTGATCCTCTAAAAACGGCTTTTAAAGATGTTAATAGTAATAATACTGAAAATATTATTAATAGTGCCTTAAATGATATTCGGGTGGCATGGAATAGAATACAACCTGAATATAAAGAAGCCCTCAAAGAAGTTGATATATGGCAAAAAGTTGCCTATAAAGCACTACAAAATAACCGTGAAGATTTAGCAAGGGAAGCGTTAATTAGAAAGAAAAAATATCAAACTAGAGTTAATGAATTACAAAGCGAATTGGAAAAATTAGCTACTATGACAGAAGGATTAATACAGAGTCAAAAATAACTAGGGTTTGATCAAAAAGTCTTACGATTTTGATTGATAATGGAGAATGAATAATGGAGAATGGATAATTGATAATGGTAATTTTATGAAATCATCTGACTCAATATTTATGACAATACCCCTTATATCAAGTTGGGAAAATTTCTTATAAATAGATTGTATCTTCATCAACCGTGTAATGAATTCCACAGCTAATGGTAGTTCGTTCAATAAATTGAACTAAGATATTAATACTCCTAACTTGTAAATGATCAAGCAGATTTGATATTAACTATCCATAAACTTCTTGCCTTGTCAAAACCACTAAATTAAGTTAAACTTGTTTATGATGGCAAAAACTTGCCTTACGAGATGTAGCGCAGCTTGGTAGCGCGCCTGCTTTGGGAGCAGGATGCCGCAGGTTCAAATCCTGTCATCTCGATATTTATCAATAAAGGGGGAATGTCCCCCAGAATAGATTAAAATTCTAAATACCAGAATTCTTCTTTTAATTCCCTCGCCATGAGGTTTTCTACAGCTTCCACAGCAGATACTTTTCCTTTTAAGAGTAAATAAACTTGATAGGAAATGGGTACGGGTATTTTTTCTTTATTAGCTAATTTTATCAATACATTAGCGGTGTTAACCCCTTCTGCTGTGCCTTCTAAATTCTCTAAAATGTCATCTAAAGCCTTCCCTTGGGATAATCCCATACCTACTTGGTAATTACGGGATAAGGGGCTATCACAGGTAGCTAGTAAATCTCCTAACCCTGATAAACCAAAAAATGTTTCCACCGATGCCCCCAAATGAGTACCTACCCTAATCATTTCTGGCAATGCTCTAGTTAAAAGGGCAGCTTTTGCATTTGTACCTAAGTTTAACCCATCACAGACCCCAGAGGCGATCGCCATTACATTTTTTAATGTACCGCCCAATTCTGTACCAATGGGGTCATTATTAACATATACCCTAAAAATATCAGAAGCAAACATACTTTGTACCAACTCCGCCGCTTCCGTATCATTACTCGCCAATACCGTAGCTGCAGGTAAACCTTTTTTAATTTCCTTAGAAAGATTAGGCCCTGATAATACTATTACTGCATGGTTAGGAAAAGTCTCCTGCCAAATTTGAGAAGGGGTAAGGGTAGTCTCAAAATCTAAACCCTTAGTAGCAGTAACAATAATAGCCTTATCCTTTAAACCGATTTCCTTAAGTTGTTGACTAACCGCCACAACCCCCTTCATGGAAATAGCGGAAATAATGACATCCGCATCCTTTACCACTTCTTCTAAAGACTTTTCCGCCCGACGACTCCACACCTCACATTCAAATCCTGCACGGTTAAGCAAAAAACATAAACTTGTACCCCATGCCCCTGCACCAATAATAATTGTTTTAAGATTTTCAGTAGTCATAATAATTTAATCCTGTTATTTTCATAGGATGAATAGTTTCATCACAAACTAATTTTAAAGGTAGATGGATAAAATAAATGTTATGGAAGATGACTTTTTATTAGTTACCCCATCAACAACTAAAAATTTAAACAAAAATGTTCGATATTTATTTCATAGTAGTATTTTTAATACTAATTCTTTTTTGTGCATTTATTTTAGCCCTTAGAGTAAATAAAAAAAGACAATCAATTTATTCATCACCCATTAATCAAGAGTGGATTAGTTTTCTTGAAAATAACGTTTATTTATACCGTAAACTACCTAATCAATATAAACCCCAATTACATAATTATATTAAAGTATTTATTGCTGAAAAAGAATTTATAGGCAAAGAAGGCATCGAAGTTACTGAGCAAATGAAACTAATTATTGCTTCCCAAGCCTGTTTATTATTACTCGATAATAATCCGAACTTTTTACATCCTCATAAAAGTAATTATTTTCCATATCTAAAATTTATCTATATTTATCCTGACAGAATAGAGAAAAAATTTAATAAAAATGCTCCCGAAAGTAGTTTATTATTAGGTCAATCATCGGTGGGTTATAAATCAGGGAAAGATGGTAATATTCTTTTTTCTTGGTTAGATGTCAAACTAGAATCACAATCTCATAATACAGAAAGTAACGTAGTTTTACATGAATTTAGCCATCAATTAGACCAAGAATTTGGTAATGCTACAGGTACTCCTAGATTAAAGAATTTAGAAGCTACTTTAACCTGGCAAAATATCTTTAAAATAGAGTATCAAAAATTATGTTTATCCATGAAAAAACAAGAATATACTATTATTGATAAATACGGGGCAACCAATCCCGTTGAATTTTTTGCAGTGGCTACGGAGGCTTTTTTTCTCAAAGGAAAATTAATGGCGGTAAATCATCCTTTATTATATGAACAATTAAGGGAATATTATCAATTAGATCCTGCTTTATGGTAAATTATATGAAATAGAAAAAAGATTGCTATAAATATAATTAACTTCAGTATTTCCCGCCTTGTAATGAATTACAAGGCTACGGATTTTTCGTTCAATAAATTGAACTTTTATGTTTGGAAATAAATGGATTCAGCACCCATAAATCTATACAAGGAATGGTCAAGGGTTTTAACCTAAATTGAGGTTAATTAGGCTGGGATTTTATTTGAGAGGTTTTATTTGTCGTAAACATTTAAGTATTTCATATTATACTCAATTATATTTTAATAACCGAATAGTTATAATACATAATAAATAATAAGTAAAAGTAAATTTTTTAAGTCAATTACTTGTATTTTGTTAAAACAAAAGATATTCTTTCTTATGTATGTTTTAAAAATTGATAATATACTAAGAGAAATATTAATCATATAATTCACTACAGCGCACCTTAATTAAATATCAAAACAAAAAACTATTTAACATCAAAAAGTATTTCATGGGTTAGGGCTAATTTTTCTAACTCTTTTCTTTTTTCTAAGGATAGAGTGGGAGAATTATTATAAATGGTCAATAAATCATTAAAAATTTGTTCAGATTTATCAGGAAAAGACTTTAACTCATATCCTTTAATATCTAATTCTTGCATAAGTTGAGATACTTTAGGATCATAGGATAAAGCAAAACAATTACAACCCTCAGAAGCACCCATAATTAAACTGTGTAATCTCATACCGATGAGCATTTTTATTTGTTTAAAAATACCTTTCAATTCTCTAGGATTTTCGATAATAATTACCTGACAATTATCTTTGAGTTTTTCTTCTATTTTTTGACATAATGATAGGTCTTGTTTTATTTGAAAAGGTATTAAAATAATGTTAGCTTTAGTTGCTTTTTGTAGTTGTTTTATAGATTCTATTAATAATTGTAATTTTTGCTCAGTCAATGTACAATGTTGACGAACATTAACAGCAATTAAAGGAGCTTTTAAAAGACTAATATTAATTGTTTTTTCACTAGATAAAGCCCAAACAGGATCAGGAGCAATAAAATAAGATAAATTCCAATTCTCAAGGGTTTTTGCTGAACCTTTATCCCTAACACTAATCCCCTGACAATCCTTTAATACTTGTTTAGTAATCCATTGAGTCAAAGGGGAATTAAGAGGCCCTATCCCTTGGGCATAGGCGATGGTAATTAAGCCTTTTAGCTGGGCTAATTTCATTAAACTAGCGTAAAACAGGGGGCTTTTAATACTGGTTACATCCTGCATTAAACTACCCCCTCCCCAAATAAAATAATCTTGTTTTCCTAAGCTAATAATTTGTTTAATAATATCAAGACGGGAATAGCTTTTTATTCCATAATTCTTGGTTGTTAAAGTTGGATTTCCCGATAAAATAATAGGTTCAATGTCTTTAGGTAATCTCTCTATTAAAGACAATAATAATGCTTCATCTCCCGCATTTCCCTGTCCATAGTATCCACAAATTATTGCTTTTTTCATTATTACTTAATTATTAATAATTACGGTGCGATCGCCTATAATTGTACCTTGATAAATAAGTTCTTCATGTAAATTTGTATTCAAATTTATTTTAATCTCATTTTCACCCTTTGGCAAATCAGAAATATAATACCAATTGTCATATATTCTGGTAATTTTTTCTCCATTGATATATAAATGTGCATGGCCTTGATTAATGTTACTTTCTTGATTCACCGTTTCAGGGGCAAAAGTAAAATTGTCAGTAATAATTTTCACATTCCAGCCAGTCATAGTATCTTCCATAACCTCAATCTCAATGTTAGGAATTAAATCATGATTAGAAATATCAATGGATTTATGGGAATGACTATGGCTTGATGAAGGAGAGTTATGATGATTATTATCCTTATTAGTATGAGCAAACGTATTTTTAGTAACTAAAACGGAAGAAGAAAGTAAAACAAAACTGAGACCAAAAGACAATAATTTTATTGAAGGTATCATAAATATAATCAAATAATAATTTTGGCTCTTATATTATCCATTATTATTAATAAATAAAGCAAGTTTTACCAATCGTCAAATTTTGTTTAAAAATAACTAATTACCCCTAAAAACTATTTCTATGTTCCGTCTTATCAATGCTTCAGACTCCTTTACTCTTAAACAAATTTATCAAAAAGTAGTCCAAGAATTAGCACCGAGCTTATATAATGAAGAACAAGTAATTGCATGGTCAGCCTTTCCCAATGATCAGGATAAATTTAATAACTTTATCCTCAAACCAGATACTTATATCATTGAAAAAAATCAAGAAATTATTGGTTTTTGTGGATTAGAAAAAAATGGACATATCGCATCTCTTTATATTCATCCCAAATACACCCGTCAGGGTTATGGTACACAATTATTACAGTATGTATTAAATCAAGGAATCAAACAAGGAATTACCAAATTTTATACAGAAGCAAGTTTCTTTTCTCAACCAGTATTCCAACGTTGTGGTTTTGAAATCATAGAGATGGAAACGGTTAAATATGGGGTAGTTTCTTTTGAAAGGTATAAAATGGAAAAAAGAATCATTGAGGAAAAAAATGAGTAAAAATGAAGAGATGAAAGCCTTTGTTGCGGAGTTAAAAACTCAATTCAAAATTATCGGCTTATTTTTAGTAATCTTTTGGGCTATCGAAATCATTAATCAATACTTTTTTAGCAATAATCTTAATTATTTAGGTATTGTGCCAAGGAATGTGGTTGGTTTGAGAGGAATCCTCTTCGCCCCTTTTCTTCATGTAGATTTCCCTCATTTGTTGGCTAATACAGTGCCATTTGCCATCCTCGGCTGGTTTGTGATGTTACAGAATACTAGGGATTTTTATCTTGTCACCCTTATTTCTAGTTTATCTAGCGGTGTAGGTGTCTGGTTATTTGCCCAACCTAATTCTATTACCATGGGTGCTAGTGGGGTAATTTTTGGTTTCTTAGGATTTCTATTGGCTAGGGGTTATTTTCAGAAAAACGCTCCTTCCATTGCACTTTCTTTGACGGTAATATTTTTATATGGTGGTATGATTTGGGGTATTTTTCCATCAAATCCTAGTGTTTCATGGTTAGGGCATTTATTTGGTTTTTTAGGGGGAATTTATACCGCTAGACTAATTGCATCTAAATAATATTTTTTGATATATACATATAAGAGTATTAGTTGTTAGATACTATTTATTTTATTGGGTGTTGACTGTTAAAAATGTTGACTGTTAAAAATAATTAATCTCACATATTAGTTGATCAATAAGAATCTAAAGGATATTAAAGTTTACTTTGGCGGACAAATTAAGTATAAAATATTTTTTGTTCTCGGAAAATATTTCTACCAGTTTTTGTTTTGGCTTTTCTTTAAGTTATCTTAAATAATTGTTACCAAAAAATCAGTATTTATAAGGATAAATTAATGACCATTTTTAGAGACAATGGGGATAAAGAAAATAAATTATTTAGCACATTGTGAGTTTGTAATATCAATCGGATAATTATTTAGGTTTAATAATATTGCTTGACTTTCTGTTAAATATTTTCTATGACAAATAATCAATCGCCAAGGGTAGAAGACATGGAAACAATAATCCTCAATCAACCTATGGGTTTTCGTACTAAGTTTCGTGGAATTATGGATATGTATAGTGATAGGAAAACTGTCACAGATTATCTGAATAATCATCAGGGTTGGTTTGTGCGTTGTGCTTCGCCGATGAAAGTAGAGCCTTTTTCTGAGAATGGTTACACCTTGACAGTGGGGCGTTATGGGGCGTTTGGTTATGAAGTTGAGCCTCAGATGAGTGTAATTTTAGAGCCTCCCATGGGGGAACATTATACTATGTATTCTGTGACTAATCCCGAGTCAGGTAATGACGGTTATGAGGTTGATTATTATTCGGTGATGGACATAGAGACGATTTCTGGTGATAGTATTGAAGTTAATGATAACTATTGTCTTCCTCCAGAAATTACCCGCATTAATTGGGAGTTGGATTTGAGGGTTAGGGTTTATTTTCCTAAATTTATTTATAAAATACCGACAAATATGATACAGAGTACAGGCGATCGCCTCTTAAGCCAAATAGTAAAACAAGTATCACCTCGACTAAGTTTTAAGGTACAAAAAGACTTCCATAGTCATTTTGACTTACCCATTCCCCCTAAAAAATCACGCACCTGCGAAATCGTAAAACAAACTAATCAAAGTCAATGGGTTGCCTAAATAAAATAATATTGTAACTATGATAAGAACATTTGTCCCAGAAAACCATTATGTAGCCTTTAAAATGGCTCGGGGCAGATTTGAACTGCCGACCTTGGGCTTATGAGTCCCCTGCTCTAACCTACTGAGCTACCGAGCCTTGTTTGATAACGGTTAACTATTATAACTAATTCTGAAAAATAATTCAAGGAAAAAAACAAAAAAATATCTTGCCAGTAAAGACAAAACTTGAATAACAAAAACCATTAACCTAACACCTAAAACCCAACACCTAAAACAGATTAACCATCCATCCATTCGGTGTGGAAAAATTCTCCACGGGGTTTATCGGTGCGCTCGTAAGTATGAGCTCCAAAATAATCTCTTTGAGCTTGGGTTAAATTCTGAGGTAATCTCTCACTGCGATAACTATCAAAATAATCTAGGGAAGCATTAAACGCAGGAGCCGGAATACCCATAGATGTCGCCATCATCAATACATCTCGCCATGCCTGTTGACGATCCAACATACTTTGTTTAAACTCAGGGGCAAGGAGTAAATTAGGTAAATCAGGATTATCAGAAAAAGCCTTATTAATTTTGCCTAAAAATCCAGCCTTGATGATACAACCACCCTTCCAAATTCGGGCCACTTCAGGCAGATTAATATTAAAACCAAACTCCTGCGATGCCTTGGCAATTAATGCCATACCTTGGGCATAGGAACACATTTTAGAACAATATAGAGCATCCCGAATTTTGGGAATAAAACTTTCTACGTCTCCATTAAAGGTCGAAGTTACCCCCTGCAACTCTTGAGATGCTTTGATTCTTTGCTCCTTAAAACCTGAAATTACCCTAGCATTTACCGCCGCATAGATGGTAGGAATGGGTACAGCCAATTCTAATGAGCTTACCACAGTCCAGCGCCCCGTACCCTTTTGCCCGGCCGCATCCAGGATTAAATCAATGAGATGTTTTCCTGTTTCGGGATCTTTTTTGGGAAAAATATTGGCGGTAATATCGATGAGAAAAGAATCTAACTCCTCGGTTTTATTCCAGTCGCTAAATACTTCGTGTAGTCTGTCATTACTCAAACCTAAACCATTTTTCAATAAATCGTAGGCTTCCGCAATCAACTGCATATCACCATACTCGATGCCATTATGTACCATTTTCACATAATGCCCAGCGCCCCCAGGCCCAATATAAGTCACACAAGGGCCATCATCCACTTGAGCAGCAATTTTGGTGAGGATAGGTTCTAACTCCTGATAAGCTGATTGAGTACCTCCAGGCATCAGAGAAGGGCCATTGAGAGCTCCTTCTTCCCCACCACTAACACCCATACCCATAAAGCCTAACCCTGTGGCTTCTAATTCTTGGGTGCGTCTTTCGGTGTCTTCGTAAAGGGAGTTACCGCCATCAATAATCATGTCTCCTTCTTGGAGGAGGGGTTTTAACTGTTGAATCACAGCATCCACCGGGCCCCCTGCTTTTACCATGACCAAGATTTTGCGGGGGCGTTCGAGGATTTGCACAAATTCTTCTAGGGAATAAGCGGCTTTGATGTCTTTGTCTTTTGCCCTAGTAGCCATGAAATTTTCGGTTTTATCAGGGCTACGGTTATACACAGCAATGGGAAAACCCCTACTTTCCACATTAAGAGCTAGGTTTTCGCCCATGACAGCGAGTCCAATTACTCCAAAGGTTCTTTTAGTCATAAAAAATGTATATGCTTAATATCTATTACCCTTTCAGGTTAACTTGATATTCTGGTTTTGTTCACTAAAAGAATATTAAAAAAACTTTGACATAACATTTTTCGGTTAAGGCGATTAGCAATAGACAACAAACAAGAAATATTTATCATTTCTTACTCTGTTCCCTGTTCCCCGTTCCCTACTCATGCAAAAGGTAATAGAGTAATCGATAATAAAGCTCCCTTATCTCCCCAATCTGGCAAGAGTCTGGTAAAATCTAAATTTCAATTAATGTTCGGAGATGTTGATTTTACTGTGATTAAACTGATTAAAACTCCCCAAGAAGACCAGTTGGTAATTGAGCATGATGGCGATGGTTTGAGGGGTACTATTTCTATCCCTGGGGATAAGTCTATTTCCCATCGTGCTTTAATGTTAGGGGCGATCGCCTCTGGACAAACCACCATCGAAGGATTATTATTAGGAGAAGATCCCCGCAGTACGGCAAAATGTTTTCAGGCCATGGGGGCAACCATATCACAGTTAAACACAGAAAAAGTCATTGTTGAAGGCATTGGCAATCAAGGATTACAAGAACCTGTGGACATTCTCGATGCAGGTAATTCGGGAACTACCATGCGCCTGATGTTGGGCTTGTTAGCATCCCAACCGGGCAAATTTTTCACGGTGACAGGGGATAATTCCCTACGCTCTCGCCCCATGTCTCGGGTAGTTAAACCTTTACAACAGATGGGGGCTTTAATCTACGGTAGAAAGGACAATCAAAACGCTCCCTTGGCAATCGTTGGACAAAATTTAAAACCCATCCATTACCACTCCCCCATCGCCAGTGCGCAGGTAAAATCTTGTATTTTGTTGGCAGGGTTGATGAGTGAAGGGAAAACCACCGTTACCGAACCCGCCCTATCACGGGATCACAGTGAAAGGATGTTACGGGCTTTTGGAGCAAAATTGGACATTGACCCTGATACTAATAGCGTTACCATTGAAGGTAAAACCCCCCTCATCGGGCAAAAGGTAATTGTACCAGGGGATATAAGTTCGGCGGCTTTTTGGTTGGTGGCAGGGGCGATCGCACCTAATTCGGATTTATTAATTGAAAATGTGGGGGTAAACCCTACCCGTGTGGGCATCTTGGAGGCTTTGCAGATGATGGGCGCTGATATTACCCTAGAAAATCAACGGGAAGCAGCGGGAGAGCCTGTGGCAGATTTACGGGTAAAATCCAGTAAATTAAAGGGTTGTACCATTGAAGGGGATATAATACCCCGTCTCATTGATGAAGTGCCTATTTTAGCGGTGGCGGCTTGTTTTGCTGAAGGTACTACCAGAATAAAGGATGCAGAAGAATTGAGGGTAAAAGAGAGCGATCGCCTTGCAGTGATGGCCTTAGAATTAGGTAAGATGGGCGCTAATATTACCGAATTTACTGACGGTTTAGAAATCACAGGGGGAAATCCTCTTAGTGGTGCGGATGTAGATAGTTTCACCGATCATCGTATTGCCATGAGCTTGGCGATCGCTGCTTTGATGGCAAAAGGACAAACCATCATCCACCGCACCGAGGCGGCTTCCATTTCTTATCCTACTTTCGTGGACACCCTATTACAAACCACAGAATCATAAATTTTATTCCATTACCCCATAAATCAACTACAGTGAAACTAGATTCTGGAAAAATTATTCCAATTGACTATCGTAAAAGTTAGTTTTATTTAATAATAGACAAGGTCATCGAGAAGGTAGATAAATAAATGCTAGAACAAGATTCCATGTTGATTGAAGAAATCGAAGCTAGGGAAATATTAGATTCCCGTGGGCGCCCCACCGTAGAAGCAGAAGTACGTTTAGAAAGCGGTGTCGTCGGTATGGCTCAAGTACCTAGTGGAGCTTCTACAGGTAGCTTTGAAGCCCATGAATTGAGAGACGAAGATCCTAATCGCTACGGTGGTAAAGGGGTTTTAAAAGCCGTACGCAACATTAGGGAAAAAATTGCTCCCGAATTACTTGATATTGATGCTTTTGACCAAGTGGGCATCGATACGGCTATGATTAACCGTGATGGCTCTCCCAATAAGAAAAATTTGGGTGCTAATGCTATCCTTGCTGTATCCCTCGCCAACGCTAAGGCCGCAGCCTTAGAATTACAAGTCCCCTTATATCGTTATTTGGGTGGCCCTTTGGCCAATGTTTTGCCCGTACCCATGATGAATGTGTTAAATGGTGGTTCCCATGCCGATAATAATGTGGACTTCCAAGAGTTTATGATTATGCCTGTGGGAGCGGAAACTTTTTCCGAATCCTTAAGGTGGGGTGCAGAAATTTTTGCTTCTCTGAGTAAGGTTTTAAAGGACAAGGGCTTACTCTCTGGGGTGGGTGATGAGGGGGGCTACGCTCCCAATTTAGGCTCTAACCAAGAGGCTCTGGACTTGCTTATACAGGCGATCGAGGTGGCTGGTTATAAGCCAGGAGAACAAGTTGCCCTAGCTATGGATGTGGCAGCCAGTGAGTTTTATAAGGATGGACAATATATTTATGATGGCTCGGCCCATTCCTCTGAGGAATTTATCAACTATTTAGGGGATTTGGTGGCTAAATATCCCATTATTTCCATTGAGGATGCCCTACAGGAAGATGATTGGGATACTTGGAAGGTTTTAACTGATAAACTCGGTTCTAAGGTTCAATTAGTGGGGGATGATTTATTTGTAACTAATGCTACCCGTTTACAAAAGGGTATTGATTTAGGGGTAGCCAATGCTATTTTGATTAAGTTAAATCAAATTGGTACTCTTAGCGAAACTTTGGAAACCATTGATTTAGCTACTCGCAAGGGTTATCGTTCGGTAATCAGTCATCGCTCTGGGGAAACCGAAGATACTACCATCGCTGATTTGGCAGTAGCTACCCGCGCAGGGCAAATTAAAACTGGTTCTCTTTGTCGTAGTGAAAGGGTTGCTAAATACAATCGTTTATTACGCATTGAGCATCAATTGGGAGATAGGGCGGTGTTTGCTCCTAAAATGGGTTTAGGTCCTTGTTAGGATCTGTTGATCTATTATTTGATATAGGTCTTTTATATCTCCTGAATTATCGATAATTATATCTGCCCTTTTGAGTTTTTCTCTTAGGGGCATTTGACTGGTAATACGGGCGATCGCACTTTCTTTTGACAAACCATTACGCCGTTGCAGTCGAGTTACTTGGGTTTCAAAATCGGCATACACTACCCAAATTTGATCTACTAAATCAGTCATTTTTGCTTCAAATAAAAGAGGAATAGATAACACCATGATGGGTGCTTCACATTCCCTAACCTCCCTTTCTATTTCCTGCCTAACGTAAGGGTGAATCTGCGCCTCTAGCCACAACTTTTCTGACTCATCATTAAAAATAATCTCCCCTAACTTGCCCCGATTGATACTCACATCCGCCAATAATATTTGCGCCCCATACCGCTTCACAATCCTTTTATAAATAGGGGAATAAACCTTAACCGCCTCCCTTGCCAAAACATCCGCATCCACTATGGGGATTTGATACTTATTTTGTAAATAATCCGATACCGTACTTTTCCCCGTGGCAATGCCCCCTGTCAAACCAATAATCATCTTAATACTAAATCCTGTTTCAATAATATACCAATCAGGGCAGGGAACAGGGAACAGGGAACGGGGAATAGTTTTTTACTAATGATTATAAACATTAAGTTTTAAGGATTATGAGAAGCCCAATTTTAAGTTAATAAATAGATATACAATCTCTCAGGGATTTGGTATAAATCCTGTTTTAATAATATACTAATCAGGGCAGGGAACAGGGAACAGGGAACGGGGAATAGTTTTTTACTAATGATTATAAACATTAAGTTTTAAGGATTATGAGAAGCCCAATTTTAAGTTAATAAATAGATGTACAATCTCTCAGGGATTTGGTATAAATCCTGTTTTAATAATATACTAATCAGGGCAGGGAACAGGGAACAGGGAACGGGGAATAGTTTTTTACTAATGATTATAAACATTAAGTTTTAAGGATTATGAGAAGCCCAATTTTAAGTTAATAAATAGATGTACAATCTCTCAGGGATTTGGTATAAATCCTGTTTTAATAATATACTAATCAACGCAGGGAACAGGCATTCTTGCAATGAAATAATTATCAATTATCCATTCTCAATTATCAATTATTTAGAAGTTTTCATTTCCAAAGCACCTTTGGGATAAACAATGCGTTGATGGTTAAACTGTTGCCAGACATTAATAAACACCTCCGCAATGATGGGTAATTCATCATAACGTAAACCACAATCATCCAATTGATGATCTCGCCAACGAGCCTTAAAAATCTTGTTAACCATAGCCATAGCTTGTTCTGGGGTTGCATCCTTTAACGATCGCAACGCTGCCTCACAACCATCAGCTAACATAACTATACCAGTTTCCCTTGATTGAGGAATCGGCCCATCATAACGAAAATTAGTTTCATCAATGTCAATATCTGGGTTTTCTTCGGCTTGGGTTTTTGCTTGGTAATAAAAATAAGAAATTAATAAAGTCCCTTGATGTTCAGGGATAAAATTACGAATAGCTTGGGGTAAACCATGTTTTCTAGCCATCAAAATCCCCTCACTAACGTGCTTTTTAATAATATCAGCACTTTGCCAAGGATCATTAATTTGATCATGTTTATTTTTGCCCCCCATCTGATTTTCAATAAATCCTAAGGGATCGTGCATCTTACCAATATCATGGTATAAAGTACCAGCCCTGACTAATTCCACATTACAATTTAACTTCCGCGCTGCCGCTTCGGCTAAGGATGATACAAACATCGTATGTTGAAAAGTGCCAGGGGCTTCGGTGGCTAAACGTTTTAAAAGAGGACGATTGGTGTTAGATAATTCCGCCAGACGGATGGGGGTAATTAAATCAAAGAATCTTTCTAAATAAGGGGAAATACCCAGGGCGATTACTCCATAGGTTAAGCCCACGGCACCATGCCAAATGGCCGCAGGTATGATGGCATACCAAAAACCACCCACCGCACCACTAGAAGCTAAAATAAGGACGAAATATACTGCACCCTGAGTAATACCTACGCCCCCTCCCAAAAAGGCTAACTCCTCCCGTGAGCGTAAACGAGAAGCAATGATGGCCGCCAAAACAGAGGCCGCATAGGAGGAAACCAAATATTGCCATCCTAAAGTTCCCGTCTGAAATAGGGTTAATCCTGCGGTTAAACTAACATGGGTAACGGCAACCACTGGGCCATAAAAACTACTCATCAAAAAGCCTACGGCGGGTAACGAGTTATAACCCACATCGAATAAACTAATGATTGGTACAGATATACTTAACAACCACCATAAAAATTGATCTCTCCTTCTCAATCTTCTTTGGGTACGTCTAGTGGCGATCGCCATAAAATCCACCAAAGC